>JBJTQD010000770.1:0-5239 GCA_046075445.1 Planctomycetota bacterium | reverse complement strand
CGAATTTCTGTTTGTGGACTGATGCCCATGAGACAACTTGAGCCTTCACGCCGCGAACTACTTCGCTCCGCTGCGGCTTCGTCGCTGCTTTTTCCCGGGATTCTTCAGCAATTGCTGATCGATGGCGGGGATTCGCTGAGTGAGCGGCAACCTCATTTTCCGGCCCGAGCCAAACGCGTCATCTTTCTTTTCATGACGGGCGGCGTTTCCCATGTCGACTCATTCGATCCCAAGCCGGCCCTGACGCGCGACCACGGAAAAGAGATTAAGGCCGATCACCCCGAGATCAAGAACCGGCCAGGCTATGAGCGGATTTTCCTCAAACGCCCACAATGGGAATTCGCGCCTCACGGCCAATCAGGGATCGAAGTCAGCACACTGTTCCCGGAAATCGCCGCTTGCGTCGACGATTTGGCGGTGATTCGATCGATGCATACTTCGCACTCGAACCACTACAACGCGACGCTGGGGATGCATACCGGGTCATTCAACCAGTCGCGGCCGAGCATCGGATCGTGGCTCACCTATGGTCTTGGGACCGTGAATCAAAACCTGCCTGGCTTTGTGGTGATCGCGCCGCGGCAAACTTACGCTGGGACCCAAGTTTACGCGAGCGACTTTTTGCCTGGCGCGCATCAAGGGACGCTGGTCGTTCCAGGAGGCGAGCCGATTCGAAATGTCAGCCCGCGAACGCCGACTGCCCAGCAGCAACTCGAACTCCAGCTGCTGCGGGAACTGAATGAAGAGCATCTGGGCCCGAGGACTGCAGACGCGGCCCTTTCGGCGCGTTTGCAGTCATTTGAGACGGCCTTTCGGATGCAGATGGCCGCGCCGGAAGCGTTCGATTTTTCTGGCGAGACTGCGGAGACTCTGTCGAGTTATGGTTTGCAGCCCGGACAAACGGAGGGTTTTGGCTGGCAATGCCTCGCCGCGCGGCGGCTCGTCGAACGGGGTGTGCGTTTTGTTGAGCTGATCGATACGGGTTCGTCGAATAACTGGGACGCGCATGGCGATATGCTCTCGCATGAGCCGCTCGCCAAGAATATCGATCGGCCGATTGCGGCGTTGCTGAAAGATCTGAAGCAGCGCGGACTACTGGAAGACACGTTGGTGGTTTGGACTACGGAGTTCGGTCGAACACCGTTTAATAATCAGGCTGATGCCAAGGGTCGTGAGCATCATCCTTGGGCCTTCAGCAGTTGGCTGGCTGGTGCTGGCATTAAGCCCGGGACTGTTTATGGCGAAACCGACGAACATGGCTTGCGAGTCGCTCGCGATGGCGTGCATGTCCACGACTTTCATGCCACGATCCTGCACCTGATGGGCTTCGACCACGAGCGGCTGACCTATCGCCATAGCGGCCGCGACTACCGGCTGACGGATGTTTCCGGCCAAGTGGTTAGCGGTTTGCTTTCTTGAGGAATTCACCGCTTCGGGAGAAAACTCTCGCTCTCGTCCAGCGTTGCCCATACGACTATTTTCAAGATTTATTGGGCTGCAGAAAAAATTCTTGAACCAAACTCATCCCTCGCCAGTCTTTAAGGGCATGAGCACCACCAATCTGATTGCTAAGTTTGCTGAGCTTGGGGCACGCGCCAGGTTTCGCCCACTCCGGCCCCGCCGCTGGAACTCAAATCGTTTTATGCTGATTGATATCGGAAACGACCGCCGCGGAGAATTTTTCGACATTCAGGCGGCGGACAGCGTCGAGCTGGAAGTGCTCGATGTCCAGCCGCGAGATCGGCACTTGCTCCTGATGTCGCGGGAACCGGCGACCAGCCGCAACACTCCTGAGATCAAGAATAAGTTTCTTTGCGGACATGATGAACGGCACTGGTTTGTTGCGGGGGTCCCCGAAGCAGCGCCCGTCAGTAGTGTGGTAACGGCAATGGAAGCCTTGAAGCCGGCAGCCGTCCGAGAACTGGAGCGGGGCCTGCGCGGCAAGCGTGAACGACGCCTCGGGCGAAAGACTCCGACGTTTAAGCGACAGGGTGAGTGGTTCTTCATTCCCGACCCGGAATTAAAAGTAGATTCACGGCTCGTTCTGCGCGACGAGCCACTGCGACGCGGATCCGGTAAGCCGCATAACTGTGAGCTGCTCTATCGAAGCCGGGGAACGACCGTCTATGTCAACTTCCGTTACCCGAACGGGCTGACCGAACAAGAGCGCGCCGCGTTGATACGCAGGGAACCAGAAGCCGCTAAATGGCCGTGGCAAGTACTGCAGCGCGATCCGGTCACCTACGTTCAAGGCCGCGTCAGTCACGCCGACCATGCGACGATTCGGCTGGATGGCTGGCATCGCGTGCTGATGAACACCGAAAACCAATCCCGCGCCCGCGAGTCGGTCGCCTTTCTCGACTAACCTCGCAGCAGAAAAAAAGCCTTGAATCCGTACGCGTGGCACAAGGCTATTTGTTCGGGAAAACTTGCTTCCAGTCCTGCTGCATGTCGATTACGGTCCAGCCCCGCTGTGCGGCTGCGTCGAGCGCCTTGTCGAGTTTCCCAAAGTGGGACTGGCGATCATAAGCTGCTTCGCGCTGGCTGTCGGTGTGATGCAGGATCAAGGCAAACCGAGGGCCCGCTCCGGCAGTCGTGTACTCGAGCATTTCAAAGTCACCATCCGAATTACCGGCAGCGAAAATCGGGCGGCGGCCAATTTGGCGATGTATCCCGACGGGCTTCCCCGCTTTGTCATCGATGAAGTCGATCTCGGGTAAACGGACCAACACAGGCCGACCTTCACGGAGCTCGTATTTCAGCTTGATGCTGCTGCCGATCACTTGCTCGGGTGGAATCCCATACACTTCCTCGGCCCAGGGCCGCATGAGTTCGACGCCCCCCCCGGAGACGATATACGTCTTGAACTGGTGAGCTCGCAGGTAATCAAGCAATTCCCGCATCGGCTGGTAAACACACTCGGTGTAGGGTCGCTGATAGCGCGGATGCTTGGCACTCGCGATCCAATCTTTGACGACTTTCTCAAACTCCTCGCTGGTCATCCCGGCGTGGGTAGCCAAGAGCAATTCCATCAGCCCGCGCTCACCTGCAGCGCCGAGTGCTTTGAGGTCGCCATTCAGCACGGCATTAAACGGGGGCTGCTCTTTCCACTCTGGATGCTCTGGAGCGAGCGCTTTGACCCGGTCAAGGATAAACGCCAACTGCACATACATTGGTTGCTCAGACCAAAGCGTTCCATCGTTATCGAAGACGGCGATCCGGTCAGACTCTGGAACGAAGTCGGGCGAACCGGGAGTCGTCACCCGCTCGACAAACGCCTCAATCGCTTGACGTGTCTTCCCATCGTTCCACGAAGGTAACGCTTGCTGGGCAACACTTAGGCTTGTCAGGCAAACAAGCGCCAGCCAACTGAGCACGAATCTGCGGGTCAACTGCATTTGGTCCACTCCCAAAAAAAGGCCGTGCCCCGCACGGCGAGACACGGCCAATTTAACTTTTCAGCAAATCAAAAACTATCGGCTACCGGTCGAGCTGCGGAGCTGCTCTTCAATCCGACTGAGGTTCCACGAACCGGGCTTTTGGCTCGGCGGGAATTCTTCCATCGTCTTGAGGAACTGCATCGCCAAACCCTGAATTGGGATGATGATAAATGCCCGGTCGATATACCAATCTTCGTAGGTATTCGAGCCGAGCTTGGCTTTCTCAAACGGGTCGCGACGGAGGTTGTAAAGGTCCGGAGCGCGGAGCTCGACGAACGGCTCTTTCCAAATCTGCAGCCGATTCGCTCGGTTCTCCAGGAACACGACCTTCCAGTCTTTGTAGCGGGCGGCCATCACTTGGCCCTCGTCGCCAACGTACCAGAACTCGTTCCGCGGCGAGGCTTCGGCCTTGCCCATGAAGTAATCCAGCATGTTGTAGCCGTCGATGTGGTTCCGGTACTTGCGTCCGTTGAGCTCAACGCCGCTCTTCAACTGGTCTTTCACATCTGCATTACCAGCAACTGCGGCCAGAGTAGGCAACCAGTCTTCGTGGGAAACGATGCCGTTGAGGGTGATACCAGCAGGGAACCGGCCGGGCCAGCGAACGAAGCAGGGGACGCGGAAAGCGCCTTCCCAGTTCGAGTTCTTCTCCCCGTGGAACGGAGTCGTACCGGCATCGGGCCAAGTGTTGTAGTGCGGGCCATTGTCGGTCGAGTAAATGACCAACGTATCCTTAGCCAGACCGAGTTCATCCAGCAGCCCGAGCATTTCACCAACGTGTCGGTCGTGCTCAACCATGCCATCGCTGTACTCATCCTGGCCGGAGATGCCACGGTTTTCTTCCTTGACGTGAGTACGGAAGTGCATTCGGGTCGCATTCCACCAGCAGAAGAACGGCTTGCCGGAAGCGTTCTGTCGCTTGATGAAGTCCTTGGCCATTGCCAAAGTCTCTTCGTCAACCGTTTCCATTCGCTTCTTGGTCAGCGGTCCGGTGTCCTTGATTGTCTGGCCACCCTTGCCGTCGGCAAAGCAATGCAACACGCCGCGCGGTCCAAACTTCTTGCGGAATTCAGGGTCCTTCGGGTAGTCAAGGTTTTCAGGTTCTTCTTCGGCATTGAGGTGATAGAGGTTGCCGAAGAATTCATCAAAGCCTTGCATGGTGGGAAGATGCACATCGCGGTCGCCCTGATGGTTCTTGCCGAATTGACCAGTGGTATAGCCTTGAGATTTCAGGACGGTAGCGATCGTCACATCGCTCAACTGCCAGCCTTGTTCGGCTCCAGGCATGCCGACCTTCGTCATCCCGGTTCGCACGGGAACGTTTCCACCGAGGAAGGCGGCTCGTCCGGCCGTGCAGCTCTGTTGTCCGTAGTAGTCGGTAAACGAAAGACCTTCTTTGGCAATCCGGTCGATGTTCGGGGTCTTGTAGCCCATCATGCCACGGTTGTTGTAGCTGACGTTCCAAGTGCCGATGTCATCGCCCCAGATAACCACGATGTTCGGTTTCTTCTGCGGCTGCTGTGCCGATGCAGTCTCGGCAAAACAGGCCACCAGGCCCGTCACCAACATTGCGGCAGCGGCGAGCTGTCGCCAATTCAATTTCCTCATTGAGTTTTCCTTTCGAGATAACTTGGTTGGGCGCGTTAGAGAACGCCGGCCATGGGCGATTGTCTCCCCTGCAAGCGAGGGAGAGGAATTGACCTGCGGGGCGACATGCTTTGCCCTTTCGTGCTCCCCCGGTTCTCTCCGCTCCTGCCCCTTCGCCCTCTCCTTCCCCTCTCCTTCTCTTTCCCCTTCCC
>JBJTQD010000769.1:0-2268 GCA_046075445.1 Planctomycetota bacterium | reverse complement strand
GCTCGCGATATTCTCGACGACAGCACGCTTTCGTTGCGAGACAGCAAGGGCGAGATTCATGCCACGAGCGTGATCTGCGCTCCGATTCGCTTGAATAACCGGACCGTTGGGCTGGTTCACCTTTATTCGACCGCCCTCGATCGAATGTTGGAGCCGGATGACCTTGAATTTACCTTAGCCGTTGCCGAGACGATTGGGCTGGCTCTGCGCACTCGGCTGCGCGAGCAAAAACTGGTTGAAGACCTTTCCAAGACGCGGTCTGAGATTGATCAATTGCGGCATCAACTGGGTGTGCAAAGTGAGATTGTCGGCGGCAGTAAAGCCATGCTGGACGTTCACCAACAAATCGCTCGCGCGGCACCCAGTAACGCGACGGTGCTGATCCGAGGCGAAAGCGGCGTCGGCAAGGAACTCGTGGCGAGGGCAATCCATTTCTCAAGTCCGCGCCGTTCGGGGCCGTTTGTCTGTTTGAATTGTGCTGCTTTGACTGAGACGCTGCTGGAAAGCGAATTGTTTGGTCACGAGCGGGGGGCATTTACGGGCGCGACCGACCGAAAAATTGGGAAGTTCGAAGCGGCCAATAAGGGCACGCTGATGCTCGACGAGATCGGTGAGATGAGCCCTTCGATTCAAGCGAAATTCCTGCGTGTCCTCGAGGGGCATTCGTTTGAAAGAGTTGGCGGGAACAAATCAATCTCCGTCGATGTTCGGGTTATCGCAGCGACCAATCGCGACCTCGAAAAGGCGGTTCGCGATGGCGTGTTTCGGAAGGACTTGTTCTTTCGCTTGCATGTGGTGCGAATCGATGTCCCACCGCTTCGTAAACGTCCCGAAGATGTCGAGGAGTTAGCCAACTATTTTCTGCAAATCTACGGCAGTGAAACTGGCCGTAAAGTCACGGCGTTTGAGCCCGATGCGATGCAGATGTTACTGCGTTATCGCTGGCCGGGAAATGTCCGGGAATTAAAAAACGTGATCGAACGAGCCGTGGTGCTTTGTCGGGGCACCACGATTGAAGCCGAAGATATTTTGCTCACCAATCTGTCCACAGCGAGCGAATCACAGATGGATGCTCCGGGCATGAGCCTGCCAACTTATCGCCCGATGACGCTGGAAGCGATGGAAGCCAAGCATATCGAGGCGACGCTCGTCGCTAACATGTGGAACAAAAGCCGAGCGGCGACGGTGCTCGGCATTGAGCGCTCGACTTTGGATCGCAAAATCAAACGCTATGGGATCAAAGAATAAATTGGTCGATAGCTAGGAACACTTCTCCCGCTTGCTGTTGTGGGCTCGTTCAGTTGTTTATTGTGGTGCGATTGAGGTCGAGCCTGTCGCTCGTCCCTCGGAAACGGTCTGGGCTAATTCCCGAAGATGCTCGACGATCGCGATTTCGAGTTGGCTCTGCTGGGAATCAAGCAGCGAGTGAAGGTCAGGGCGTTTTTCCGGAACCGTCTTGAGTTGGCGTACATACGATCGCAGGACCTCGGAACGCTCGGGGCTTGAGTTCAGAAGAAAATGAATCCAGAGCCAACTTTCAGCATACTGCGTTTCCCCGAAGTTGGAGCTATCGGTAAAGGCCTCAAGACGTTCGAGGTTCGGTTGCCAAAGCCCATCGCGGAACGCTTTGGCCAAATGGGAAACGTGCCGTTGGTGAACGGTAGAGTTTCCAGGAGCAAGCTCGAAGTATTCGGCGAGCCCCTCATCCAGCCAGAGCGGTAGCCAAGTGAACTCGGCATGAAGGTAGCCGTGAACCAACTCATGCCTCAGGTCCTCGCCAAGACCATCGTGCCAATGCGCGAGCACCATCAATTTCGTGTCGCTCTTGAGGAAGACCGCGCGGCGCTCGGCAAAGTTGGGGAGATGCTGCTGTGCATAGCGATGGAAATTAGCAGCATTGTCAAATAGGTAAACGTGAATCAGTTCATCACCCAGTTCAACACCGAGGGCGGCTTCCAAGTCCGACTTCCGTTTGGTCGCGTCGGTCAGCAGGCGATGCTCGGAGCCGAGTTGGAAATCGCTGTAGACGCAAAGCTGCTGTTCCAGCCGAATGTTTTTTGCGGGAAGCGTCGTCGGAAGATCGAACTGGCTGCAACCTTGGCAGAATCCGAGGAGGCAAATGGCGAATATGATCCAGCCGAATATTTGGATTCCCCGCCCCGTCTCGCAGTGGCCGGTACGGCTGAGCTTACGCGAGCTGACGTGATTGGCAGGCATTTCCCTACTTATGGTCATAGGTTTGCGGGGAGGTGTTGCTAGCAGGCCGGG
>JBJTQD010000768.1:0-3706 GCA_046075445.1 Planctomycetota bacterium | reverse complement strand
GCGATTGCTCATTTCTTAGACTCCGCGAACGTCTGTTCAAGAGAATGAATTGAGGACTGGGATAAGACACAACCGTCACACGGTCGGACTAATCACGAAAAGACTAAAGCCGGGTTGAGAACCAACTCACAAACCGAACGCTAAACGGCCGTTTGGGTTTTGGCTGCGAATTTGTCAGCCGACACCACGGCGCCTATGTAGGAAGACGCAATCTGCATGCCAATCGTTCGGTTTGTGAGTTGGTTCTCAACCCGGCTTTAGTCTTTTCGTGATTGGTCCGACCGTGTGACGGTTGTGTCTTATCCCAGTCCTCAATTCATTCTCTTGAACAGACGTTCGCGGAGTCTAAGAAATGAGCAATCGCACCTCTGATTTTTTCTCAGGCGGCGTTCCTCCGCAGCCAAACCGAAACTCTCTGATTGCCAGACATTTAGAGAATGTGCAGGGCGACCTGTTGGTCGCCAGTCCATTGCTCGAGTCGACTCCACTGGCCCGCACTGTCGTCTACGTTTTGCAAGACGATGCCAACGGTACGTTTGGCGTGGTTCTGAACCGTCCGGCCGACGCCAAGATGCGGGCGGCTTGGTCAGCCGCCAGCGGGATTGCCTTAGCCGAGGACGATAACCACCTAATCTCAGGCGGCCCGCTCGCTGGTCCAGTATTCGCCCTGCACGCTGTGGAGCAACTCGGTGAAATTGCCGTGAAGCAGGGAATTTTCCTCTCGGCCACAGCTGAATCGATTGGCGAATTAGTTAATCGCCATGATGAACCCTATCGCATTTGCCTCGGGGTCCTCGGCTGGAAAGCTGGCCAACTCCCGCAGGAAATCGACCGGCACGTTTGGTATCGCCTGCCAGCATCCCCGGATTTGGTTTTCGACGAATCCGGCCTGCTCTGGGAAAAATCGCTCCTCACCTTTGGCCAACAAAAGCTGCGTGATATCCTATCGCTGGGTGAGTTACCGCCCAACCCGGAACGGAATTGAGATCAGGACACATTGCGGAGAATCGCAATCCTTCGGGCCTTTCCAAAACTCTGGCACCGTATGAGGAAATACGAAATGCGTTTACTGAACCTGGTTTTGCCCCTGTGCGCCCTGAGCTTGTTTATCATCAGCGGCTGCGACAACCCCGCCGCTTCGACTGCCAAGCCCAACTCAAACCCCAAAGCAGCCGACAAGCATGATCACGATCATGACCACGATCACAAAGCAGGCGATCATGACCACGATGCCCACGGCCCCAACGGCGGCCATATGTTCGAGCTAACACCCAATGACCTCGCGGCCGAATGGACCCACAGTTCCTCGAACAACATCATCAAGGTCTTCGTTCTCAACAAGGATGGTAAAGCGAACGAGGCAGTGAAGTGCGACAAGGTTGTCATCACACCTCTCTCTGGAAACAACACCACTCCATTTGAGTTGCCAGCAGTCGAGCCGAAGGATGGTGCTTCTGCCGAATTCATGCTCGACAGCAAAGACCTCAACGTGGCGATGACGCTGGGTGTAAAAGTCGAAGTGAAAGTCGGCGACAAGACTTACTCCGGAAAAATCGCTCCGCACGCTCCGCATGATCACTAAACCGGTCTCTCACGGCGAGTAACTCGGGGGATCCCAATGACAGTAAAGCTGACGGACACTTCAACCGGCGGGCTAGCGCCGACCCGCTCAGCTTTGCTCCCGCGAAAACGAATGCCGCGAGACAAAGCACAAGCGACACAGTGCACTGAAGAAAACGTACTGGGTTCTAGAAGCGAAGGAACGCTTGGTTTTTGAAGCGAAGGAACGCTTGCAAAATTTAGGCCGGCGGAGTGCAAACTCCAGCCGGCCTTTTTTCAAACTTCGCAAAACGTATTCTCACGCCGTCCAAAAACCTGACTTCAATGCCGACCCGCGCAGCCCGCTCATTTCAGGAACGCTTCGGAGATTTCCTCCAGAGCCGCGGCATGCGCAACACGCGCCAGCGCGACGACATCTTGCTGATCGTCGTCGCTCAACAAGGCCCATTTGACGCCGAGCAACTTCTTGCCCAACTGCCGCTATCCGGAAGCCGCACGCGAGCCAGTCGCCCGACCGTCTATCGCACGCTCTCAGAACTGGTCGACGCTGGACTGGTTCGAAAATTCGAGCTCAATGGCCGCTCCCTCTATGCAGTTGATACGGGCTCGGAACCGGTTGAACATCTTTATTGCACCGATTGTCAGCAATTCCAGCCGATTCGAATCCCGGAATTGGCTGAACTCCGTTCGCGTGTCGCAGGCGAACAACTCTTTCAAGTCCTAAATCATCGCCTCGTGATCGAAGGCGTATGCCAAGCGTGTCGCCAAAAGAAACGCCGCGAACGAAAACGCGTCGACCTGATTTAGATTCCTCTCGTCAGCCGGGTCTTCGCGCCAGCCCCCGGTTCGGCAGCGCAAGCAAGGCCCTCAACGAAGACCCCAAACTCGCTGGCCACAACTCCACCAACGCGACGTTGGTTGGTTGCCGGATTGGTGGTCTTTGAAAGCAGCCCAACGATTGCCTCGCTATCGGTACACGGCTCTTCGCCCCGACGGGGCGCAATGTCTTAGCGTAGGGTGAAACCCTACGTATATGAACCAATCAAAATCGAAAAGGTCGAACCGCACGTCGCCGCCTTGCCGTACGGGCGGTTCGACGCTGAAGTGAAAACACGACTCGCATTGCGACCGCCACCTGCGGCGTCGAAAGAATCGGGGGTGGGGGATATCGGCACGTAGGGTTGTGTTCGCAGAGCCTCGCTTACCCTACGCTAAGCAAAATCGCCCTGTCGGGGCGAAGAGCCGTGTACAAACGGTGCATTGGACTTTTTCTTCATGCTTCATGGCTCAAATTCTTCCATCTTCCTCAGCCCGCGTTTCGCTCTAGCTCCTCCCAACCAACGGACGCAGAAATCGCTGGCTCAATTCAAGCGACTCCTCCCGCGCGGCGAGCGAGTTTTCAAAATCGGGATCTTCAACTTCCACACAAGCCGCACCGCTGTAGCCAATTTCATGGAGGCATTGAAAGAAGGCTCCCCAGTCGATTTCACCTCGGCCCGGGATGCGAGGAATATGGTATTCCTTGGGATGAGCAAAAATGCCGACGTCGTTCAGTCGCTCCCGCAGAAGCTGAGCGTCTTTCAGGTGGAGGTGAAACAAGCGGTCCGCAAATTCTCGCAGCGGTCGCACGTAATCCATCTGTTGCCAGACAAAATGAGAAGGGTCGAAATTCAGGCCGAGGTTGGGGCTGGACAAGTCATTGAACAGCCGCCGCCAGATCGCCGGCGAGGTCGCGATATTCTTTCCGCCGGGCCATTCATCACGCGTGAAGTACATCGGACAATTTTCAATCCCGATAAAAACGCCAAACTCCTCCGCCAATTGCACAAGCGGCCGCCAAGTTTCCAGTAACCGTGGCCAGTTGTCGTCGACGCTCAGCGTCTGATCTCTGCCGATAAAGGTGTTGACGCGATTGAGCCCAAGTTTCGAGGCGAGTCGAATCAGCCGCTGAAGATGTTCGACCGCACGTTCAGCTTCCTCGCGATTGGCTGCCAAACAATTGGGGTAATAACCGAGTCCACTGATCGCGATTCCCGAACTGCCGACGACGGCGGCTGCCTGATCGATCAGTTCGGCCTCGGATCGAGTCGCATCAAGGTGCGTGACTCCCGCGTAACGACGGTCCGCTGTGCTGGGTGGCCAGCAC
>JBJTQD010000767.1:0-11810 GCA_046075445.1 Planctomycetota bacterium | reverse complement strand
CTTCGACCTGTTCATCGAGAAACCACTTCAGGTGGCTGACCGTGGCGTAGTCGCGTACTTCGGTGGCAATCGCGTAAAGTTCATGGATTGCCGCCGTGTTGGCCTTTTCCATTTCCAAAGCTTGCTGAAATACGGAGATCGGTGAGCCCTGTCTCACTTTCGGTGCTTCCAGGCCCGACAAGTGGACTTGGCCAACGCGCCGATGGACGTAGCGGAACAACCGCATCGCATGCTGCATCTCTTCGCCATGTTGCATTTCCATCCAGTGAGCGAATCCATCCATTCCCTCGTCCTGGAAATGGGCTGCCATGGCCAGATAGTGGTAGGCAGATTGCAGTTCCTGATGGATTTGGCGATTGATTGCCTCGGAGAGCATTTGTGGAAACATGGCGAACAGCCTCTGCTTGGATTCGATAAACTAGTCTGTGATACGTTCTGGCCCGTAGTGCCGATTTAGGTTTTAACCGATCTTTCGCTACGCTCGAATGGCAGACTTTCATCTGATCCAAACACTGGTTTTCTTGCTCACTTCGGGGGTGTTCCCCAGCGAAGCCCTCTTTCGGGTTCGAGGCACTTAGAAGAGTCGGATTTCTCGCTTAAAATGGTCGAGACGTTGCGAGGGCCTTGTGTCCGCACGGGGCGGGTTCCCGGAATGTAGTTTTTCTGGCGGAGTCTCAGTTTCGCTGAGCAAACACCACCCCCTTTCCACGATACTCGATTTTTCAGTTGACCAGTTCAAGCGGCCCTCGGCCGGCCCTTGAGTAAACTTCAAAGGAATCACGCATGCAAGTTAATTGGAGCGGAGTCTTCCCCGCTGCAACCACGCAGTTCAATCCAGACCAGTCTCTCAACATCCCGGCAACGCTGGCCCATATCGAGGCGATGATCGACGCAGGAATTCATGGGCTGATCATGCTAGGGACGGTAGGAGAGAATTGTTCTCTCGAGTACTCAGAGAAGTTTGAGTTGCTGCGAGCCGTGGTAAAGCATGTCAACGGGCGGATTCCGGTGCTTTCCGGCGTGGCTGAGTACACGACCCGCTTGGCCTGCAAATTCGCTCGTGATGCGGAGCAAGCTGGAGTCGACGGATTGATGGTCCTTCCCTGCATGGTCTACAACTCGGACCCACGGGAAACGGTCGCTCACTATCGCGCAGTGGCCGCAACAAGCGGTTTGCCGATCATGATTTACAACAACCCCGTTTCCTATAAAGTCGATATTTCCCCCGAGACGTTTGCCGAGCTGGCTGATGAGCCGAAGTTCGTTGCGATTAAAGAATCTTCGGAAAACGTTCGCCGAATTACTGACTTGAAGAACGTGTGTGGCGACCGCTACCTCCTGTTCTGTGGCGTTGACGATTTGGTTTTGGAGAGCATTGTGCTCGGCGCGACCGGTTGGGTTTCCGGCTTGGTCAATGCCTTCCCTGCAGAGAACCGTTTGCTTTGGGATTTGGCGCTGGCCGGTAAGTACGACGAAGCCGTCAAGATTTATCGCTGGTACACGCCGCTGCTGCACCTCGATACGCATGTCAAACTGGTGCAGTACATCAAGCTGGCCGCTCAAGAGTGCGGTTTTGGAAACGAACTGACACGAGCTCCCCGCTTGCCACTGGTGGGAGAGGAACGAGAACGTGTTCTGCGAATTATCCGAGAAGGCATCAAGAATCGTCCTCGCCTGACGGCAAATGTCTAGTTTCTGCCTCCATGTGATTTAGGCTTTTGGCCTAACGCGCTGGGCGAAAAATCGATCCCCACCGTTTAAAACTCGCGATGTGAGCAGCGAGCATCAAGCTCGATCCGTCGACTGCGGCTAAAGCTATTTGCTCGATATTGCTAAATAGCCTCTCTCCATACCCAAAGGAAGTCATTGGTCATGTCAGTTGAAGAAGTCTTAATTGAAGGCCAGTGGCGACCGGCGGCGTCTCGTGAGCATTTTCAGGCGATCAATCCGACAACCGGCGAGTCGCTTACGCAGCGGTATCCGGTGAGTGAATGGAGCGATTGCGATCGCGCCCTGACCGCGGCGGCGAGGGCAGCGGAGGAGCTTCGGGAGACCTCGACGGAGGTGCTCGCGAGCTTTCTCGAAGCCTATGCCTCGGCCATTGAGCAGCACTCCGAAGAATTGGCCAAGATTGCCGCAGAAGAAACAGCCCTGCCGTTTGCTCCGAGGCTGAAGGATGTCGAGATTCCGCGCACGGTCAACCAGCTCCGGCAAGCGGCTCAAGCTGCCCGTGAGGGTTCTTGGGCGATGGCAACGCTCGATAGCAAGGCAAACATTCGCAGTTGTTTCGCTCCGCTCGGCCCGATTGTAACGATCGGCCCGAACAACTTTCCTTTTGCGTTCAATGGCGCGGCAGGCGGTGATTTTGCCGCTGCGATCGCCGCAGGGAACCCGGTGATCATTAAAGCTCATCCGGCTCACCCCCGAACGACCCAGCGGCTCGCCCAACTTGCGCATCAAGCCAGCCTGACCTGTAGTTTGCCCGTTGGCACGATACAGCAGCTTTACCGCTTGAAGCATGCTGATGGCTTGCGATTGGTCAGCGATCCGAGAGTCGGGGCTACAGGCTTCACTGGTGGTCGGCAAACGGGACTTCAGTTGAAAGCAGCAGCCGATCGCGCTGGGAAACCGATCTACCTCGAAATGTCGAGTATCAATCCCGTAGTGATTCTCCCCGAGGCGTTGGCTGAACGAGCCAGTGCGATTGCCGATGAGTTCTGCACCAGTTGTTTGATGGGTGCCGGACAATTCTGCACCAACCCCGGTTTTGTGGTCCTGGTCGATGGCCCCCAGGTCAATGATTTTGTTTCAGCTGTTCAAGCAAAGTTTCGCTCAACTCCTGCTGGCACACTTCTCGGGCCGGCGGTTCGAGCGGGGCTGACCGAAGCGGTCGCCAAGCTGGTTGCGGCGGGTGCTGACTTGCTTGCGGGAGGAACTCCAGAACCGGGCCCGCGAGTTGCTTTTGCCAACACGCTGCTCAGGGTAAGCGGGGCGAAGTATCTGACTCAACCTGACGTATTCCAAACCGAGATGTTCGGCGGTTCCACTTTGTTCGTGATTGCCCAGTCCACGGAAGAGGCGGCTCGGGTTATTAGCACATTGGAAGGAAACCTGACGGGGACAATTTACACCGCTGCAAGTCCGAATGCTTCTAACGATTACCAGTCGATCGCCGGAGTTCTACGATCACGGGTTGGGCGACTCTTGAACAACAAGATGCCGACCGGTGTTGCCGTGTCCCCTGCCATGAATCATGGTGGGCCTTTTCCCAGTACCGGTCATCCTGGATTCACTGCGGTTGGAATCCCAGCGGCGTTGCATCGCTTTGCTATGCTGCAATGTTTCGATAACGTGCCGGATGAGAGGCTGCCAGCCTTGCTCCGCGACCGTAACGTGAAAAACGCATGGCGGCTGGTCGATGGACAATGGACTCGAGCAGATTTGGAGCGCAGTGGGTCGTGACAAAAAGCAGATTGCCACCCGCGATTGAAATAGTCGACTCCCACACCGGCGGCGAGCCGACGCGAGTCATCATCTCCGGAGGCCCGGATTTGGGTGAAGGAAGTCTCGTCACAAGGCGCGAGCGTTTCAAAACGGAGTTTGATCACTTTCGCAGTGCGGTGATCAATGAACCGCGTGGCTCTGATGTGGTGGTCGGTGCGCTGCTGTGTCCGCCCAGCGACGATCGCTGTGTGGCGGGGACGATTTTTTTTAATAACGCTGGCTATCTGGGGATGTGTGGCCACGGCACCATCGGCTTGATGGTCACGCTCCTCCACCTCGGCCGAATCTCGCCTGGGACTCACCTGCTGGAAACTCCGGTTGGAGTCGTCACTGCCGAAGTTCTCGACTCGCATACTGTATCGCTGCAGAATGTCCCAAGTTATCGTTTGGCCACGAATGTTCCGGTTGACGTTCCCGGTTTGGGCAATTTCCGCGGAGATATCGCTTGGGGCGGGAACTGGTTTTATCTGGTTCGAGATCACTCTGAGCGAATCGAGGCTGATAACATTTCCCGTTTGCTCGAAGTGACGAAGCGGATTCACAGGGCGTTGGCAGATTCGGGCATTCGCGGTCCAGCGGGTGAGGAATTGGACCACATTGAATTGTTTGGGCCCGCAGACCCCCGGAAAGCCGAAAGTCGCAACTTTGTCCTTTGTCCGGGCGGCGCTTACGACCGTTCGCCCTGCGGCACGGGAACGAGCGCCAAACTGGCCTGCCTTGCCGCCGACGGAAAACTTGCTCCCGGTCAAATCTGGCGACAGGAAAGTATTATTGGCAGCGTGTTCGAGGCCAGTTACGAGGCACTTTCCGGACAGCAAATACTCCCCAGAATCTGCGGCCAAGCGTGGGTCAGTGGCACTGGCCGCTTGTTGTTCGAACCGGGAGATCCGTTTCAGGAAGGAATTCGCTCATGAGTGGCAAGTCTCAGGAAACCGTGATCGTTGGCGGCGGCGTGATCGGTGCGATGTGCGCCTGGTACCTAACTCAAGCAGGTGAGCGAGTCACGATTCTTGATCGCGATCGATTCGGAGCGGCTTGCTCTCATGGCAATTGCGGCTACGTCAGCCCCAGTCACGTGTTGCCGCTGACCCAACCCGGGATGGTTCGCAAAGCCCTCCGCTCGATGCTGAGCAGCAACTCGCCGTTTTACGTGCGGCCTCGCCTGTCTCTGGACCTTTGGTCTTGGCTGCTGAAGTTTGCCCGACGCTGTAACGAGCGCGATATGCTCGAAGCAGCCGATTCGATCCATCGACTGCTACAATCGTCGCGAGAGCTTTACATCGACTTGATTGAAAAGCAAAAATTGGAGTGCGAGTGGCAACCGATTGGGCTGCTGTTCGTCTTTCACGATGAGCATGAGTTTCACGAGTACGAACCGACCAATCGGCTGCTGGAGCAGAAATATGGAGTCTCGGCTCGTCCACTCGAAGGAGCCGAACTGACCCGGTTCGAGCCGGCGCTGGTCGAAGGGTTAGGCGGCGCGTGGTACTACGACTGCGATAGCCATTTACGACCCGACAAGCTGATGTCAGAAATGCGACGGGTCCTAACCGACGCCGGTGTGAAATTCGTTGAGGAGTGCGAAGTCACCGGCTTTCGCTCGTCCGGTGGGAGAGCGGTCTCGGTAGAGACGAAAACGCATGGAGAGATCGCTGCCGATCGAGTTGTTGTCGCCTGCGGAGCGCTGACTCCATTTCTCAATCAGCAACTCGGCTGCCGAATTCCGATTCAACCAGGCAAAGGCTATTCACTGACAATGCCGCGTCCATCGGTCTGCCCGACTTATCCACTGATCTTCGAGCAGCACCGAGTTGCCATCACACCGATGAAGAGCGGTTACCGGATCGGCTCGACGATGGAATTCGCAGGCTACGATAGCCGGATCAACCAGCGCAGATTGCAGCTGCTCAGGGATTCGGCCCGGCTTTATCTTCGCGAGCCAGCTGCCGAACCGCTGCAGGAGACCTGGTATGGCTGGCGACCGATGACTTGGGATAGCAAGCCGTACATCGACCGCTCTCCGAGGTTCCAGAACGTTTGGGTGGCAGCGGGCCACAACATGCTGGGGCTTTCAATGGCGACCGTGACGGGCAAGCTGATCGCTGAGCTGATGACGGGCCAGCAACCGCATCTCGATATTCGACCACTGAGAATCGGCCGCTAAGTTGATGCTGGATGCGGCTTGGTATCTATAAACAGTCGCTCAGTTCCAAAAGCCAATCAACCAGATCACGACAAAGATTGCGGACATGAATCCGACCAATCCGATGGCTGTCCGGATGGATTGCTCGAAGATGTCCTTCATCCGCTCGTGTCGCGTGGCGCCGTAGACGAGGCTGACAACCAGCACCAACGGGATCGCATACCAAAGGCGGGCTTGCCAGAGCGAGACCGCGAGAAGCGGCGAGAGTAGGTTGATAAGTCCGACGCTCAACATGTTGAGGTTCCTCTCCGATTAAGACTCGACCGACTCGGGCTTCTTCTTTTTCTGCTCTTCCAGCTTGCGACGGATTTCCGGTGTGATGATCATCGGCCCGGCGAAGGCGTCATACACGGCGAGCAAGTTGAGTAGTCCTGCAACCATCGTGTAAAGGGTGCCCATCTCAAACCAGTGCCCCAGCTCCGAGTGCCACATTCCCAAGACGTCGTTTTTTTCGAGAGTGATCGGTCCTGCAGGAGGGGCCATCAAGCCGTCAATCAGAGGCTTGCCACTGAAGTTCGTGGCGCCCGGCGGAATAACCGCAAACTCGCGAAGTCCATTTGCCGTAAACGTACCCGCAGGGTAGCGGCGACAGAGTTCGAACCAAGGCGGGCCTCCATTCTGGGTGGCGTAGGCCTGAACCAGTGCCGGGAGAGCCGGAAGGCCAACGCCCAGCTGACAAAAATAGTGCCAGCGGAAATCATTAGGACGAGTTGATGCGTAGACGACTCTCCCTCGTCCCATTAAGAGGCCAAAAAAGAAGGTGCTCAAAATGCAAATCATGAACAGCATCCCCTTGGCATAACGCCGCTGGTAGAGGTGTCCGGCACCCGGCCAAAGCCAACCGAGGAGGGCTGCCCACCGCGGGTCTCGCAGAGGGACAGTAATCACGTCCCCATTTTCCATATCGTATTTTGCGTCTGTCATGCGTGCGAGGCGACCTCGTCGGGTTTTGCAGTGCTGAGTCGGAATCTGGACGGTTTGGCTTGTCGCAACCAACTGGTGCAAGACAGCCGACTCCCAAATCCTTGTTTGACGTCCTATTGTGGATTCTCCCCGCTGAGGGTGCAATGACAGTCAACGTGACCCGTGAACGAAAGAAGCAACTCTTTCCGAGGTTGCCACTGAAACTTTTCCTCCGGATGATGGACTCTCGCCGTGAATGCCCGCTTTTTTTCTGCTGCACGCCTGGCTGCTAACGGGGATGAGTTGCAGTTGCCTCAGGCAGAAGCTCACCATTTTCTGAATGTACTGCGAGGTAAGGTGGGC
Organism: Planctomycetota bacterium; assembly: GCA_046075445.1. Lineage (GTDB taxonomy): Bacteria > Planctomycetota > Planctomycetia > Pirellulales > Pirellulaceae > BJ22. The sequence continues at coordinate 4,837 of JBJTQD010000767.1, read as the reverse complement.
GATGAGATCGGCTTACTCGATGGCTGTGGACAAGAGGCAACGGCAGAGGTGATCGCCGTTCGAAAGAATGCTGTCACCGTTAGAGTGACAGAATTGAGAACAGTTGACCGCGAACCGCGACGGAAGCTGACACTCGCCGTCTCGCTCCCCAAAGGAGACCGGCAGAAGGTTTTGGTCGAGAAATTGACTGAGCTAGGGGTGCAGCGTCTCGTTCCGCTCAAGACTCAGCGTAGTGTGGCACAGCCCTCGGACGGGGCGCTGGAGCGGTTGGAGCAGCACGTTGTGGCGGCCTGCAAGCAATCCGGCCGAACTCGCAAAATGGAAATCGCCTTGCCGCTGGACATCGCCCAACTCGCCGCTTGGAGTCAGCCGGCTGTCCGGCTCGTCGCGCATCCCGGCCAAGGTAAGGAAACTGTGCTCGAGCAGATCGGCAGTGACGAAATCGCGGTCGCGGTCGGTCCAGAGGGCGGCTTCACCGATGATGAGGTCGCTCTGCTGGTTGCATCCGGCTGGCAAACCTTGCAGCTCGGCCCCCGGCTTCTCCGCATCGAAACGGCGGCGATTGCTGTCGCCGCCAAATGGCTGCTTTAAAATGTCTTGCCAAGATGGAAACGTCACGCGGCAACCGCGCGATTCTGCGCGATCGCGATGGCGGCAAACGCAACGGCAGCCGTGACGAGGAGCAAGCCGCTTCGCCAGGCAGCGCGCGAACTGAGCTGACCAAACCAAGGGAGCAGTATCGCGCCCGCAAACACCGCTCGAAAAGCGACCGCCGTTGGGAAGATGAAACCTAATGCTTGGTAGAACAAGTCTTCGTTGGGGATCCAGAGACAGCCCAAAACGATTGCCGAGATGAACAGTCCCCAAGGCAGTGATTTCGGCCAACGTCGCCCGGCAGCGAGAGCAAGCGCCAAACTTACCGCTGGAACGATGAATAAATAGCTCGCTCCGGGCAATAGCCAAGCCAGCAACACGGCCAGCAGTGACCAGAGCCAACCGCTCGCCAGCCCGCTCATCCCCAGTCCACAGCAGGGTCCAATCAGGCGACTCAGACCAAGCAGCAGTGAAAGTGCGACTAGCCAGTAGGTCATTAGCAACGAGAAAGGTGCTGCGGGCCAAGGGAACTTCATGCGCGCATCCCAAGAAAGCAAATGCCCTAGTCCGGCCGTCACTAGCAGCGCTAGGAGGATGGTCAACAAATCAGAGCCCCAGCGAAGCAGCAACTTCCAACCCAAACCCCGGCTGCAGACCAGCATCAGACCGCAAAGCAGTCCGGCAATCGGAAGCGTCCAACCGGCCGGCCACCAAACCAACCAATGGCAGAAGAGATCAAAATAGACGGCGTTCCCCGAGCGTGTAGCGGTCAAGTCGGCATCGGCCAGCGGACGAAGCACTTCCCAGGCATTATCGCCATGGTGCTGTAATGAATGCCGACTGAGTTGCTCCAGATTGTCGTTCTCGGTGTGGTAATTCTTGACATCACCGATAAATGCGAAGTTGAAGCCATTCACTCCGGCTCGGTTAAAGATGGTGAAGTCGGTGTCGTTGGGCAGAAAACGGTAGACCTCGAAAAATAGGGACGAGGTCCGCGGATGGCTGACGTTGCGAGCGAAGAGTTCAATCAGCCAGCGGTTTGGTTGTCCAGTCTGAAACATCAGACTTGGGCCCGATGTGCCTCGGGCTTCGAGATTGATCACAAGCTTGGCCTGCTTCATCCAAGGGTGCTCGGCGGAAAATTGGCGAGCTCCCAGCAGACCAAATTCCTCGCCATCGGTCAGCAAGAAAATGATGTCATTTCGGCGCGCTGGAAGTTGCCTTGCCATCCGAGCTAGTTCCAGCAGAACCGCGACTCCTGAAGCGTCATCGCCAATGCCGGGGCCAGTTGAAACCGAATCATAATGAGCCATCACGACGATGGCGTCATCGGAATCGTTGCTTCCTTCCAAACGAAACATCAAGTTGGTCAGAGGGATTGGTGCAGTGTTCGGGCGCCGAGCGAGTTCCGTTTCCTGACTGAGGACTTCGTAACCCCATGCCGAAGCGATTTGCCGGATCGACTCCCGTACTTTCTGATTCGCCTCGCTGCCGGCAGGATGGGGCTGCTCGGGTAAGAAAATCTGCTTAAGTAAGTCGAGCGCGTTACCACCGACGAATCGGGAGTTATCGGTTCCTCGCTCCAAAAAATCGGGACCGCGATTGCGATAATGTGCGACTGCCAGAATGGCTAACCAGACCAATGCGATCAGCGCCAGCCAGCGAGTTGCAAGTGGCGGAGTCGGTGAGGAGAGTGTCTCGGTCGCATGCGGTGACTTCACGGGGGCTCCTATTTTTTCCCTTGGGCCCGTTTGGATTGGAAGAAATGCGTCAGCAATTGACCACAATCCCGCGCCAAGACACCGGCAATTACCTCGCAGCGATGATTCAGTCTGCTGTCGTTGAGCAATTGAAACAGCGACTCAACAGCGCCTGCTTTGGGGTCGCGCGTACCGTAAATCACTCGGGGGATTCGAGCCAGCACGATGGCGCCTGCACACATCGGACAGGGCTCGAGTGTCACATAGAGCGAGCATTCCTCAAGCCGCCAATTCCCGACAGCTTCTGCAGCTTGGGTGATGGCCAGCATTTCTGCATGGGCCGTCGGATCACGCAGTTGCTCTCGCTGGTTGTAGGCCGCGCCGATAATTCGACCCTGGCGAACGATGACTGCTCCGACGGGAACTTCATCCAACTCGGCGGCGATCACCGCCTGCTCGATGGCCTTTTGCATGTAAAACTCATGCGGAAGCCAGTCGTTGAGTTCGTCGAAGCTTTCCGTCGAATCACTCACGGGCGGGGGCTCTTTGGCGGCGTGAGCGAATAAAGCCGAAACTTCCTGATGCGGGCTTTGGTTTCGAAGCAGCAGATGCCCAGCGGTTGAGAGAGTTGCACTTCATTCCGCACGGATAGTTTTTGCTCTCTGACATCGAATGAAATGACCTCTTTGTCGCCAATCCAGCAGTGGATGAGGTTTCCCTCCACCCGCAAACGAGCCTGATACCATTTCCCGTTTTCAAAGACCATGTGTTTAGCTGTGTCGTTGTGAGCTGCGTCTTTGCCATCGATGCAGGAAAGTCCCACGAGAGTTCCGCCCCAACCACCGATCACAACCGAACAGTGGGAATCCTTGACTGGAAACGTCAGGCAGCAGGGGAAGTCATTCCCTTCAACCCGCTGAAAATCCCACTCCAATTCGTAGTTCCCTTGAGGCCAGTCAAAAGCGGTCGAATGCACGCCTGAGAGGGGATAGCCTGCCTCGATTTCAAAGCCACCATCCTCGAGAGGTTTGACTTCTCGCTGGGAACCGAAATCGGTGATTGTCCAATCCTCAAAGCGATCGCCCTTCCAAAGCAACTGGCGATCAGAATTAGCCGGGGTAGTTTCCGGTTTGGCAACTTCTTGTGCGAACGCTCCGAGCGCGGCGAAGAAGAGATACAAAGCGCAGCCAGCTGAGAACAATCGAGCGCAGCGGACTCTCGCTGTTGGGGGCAGCGCGACACGTGATTTTAATAGATTCATTGAACGGTTTAATGGAGTGCTCGTGACTTGACCTTTTCTTGCTTCGGGAGGGCAAACCCGTGCAGGAGATTTCGGACAGCAACTAGCAGGCGGCCCGTGCTTACTATCGTAGCATGATCGCCGGGGCCAAGGAAAACAGCCTCGATTTGATTTCGCGCCTCAGCAGCAAAGGCTTGTGGCAGGAGAAAGGCTCGAATTCGCCGCGCCCCGCGGCCAATTACAGAATGAGCCATGGCCAAGGCGGCCCACACAGAGCGCGCAAGAACCGTGTTTTGCGGCTAAGAACTTTAAGAATTACTGAGCTGCGGCGCTTCGCTTACTTTTTGGCGAGGAATTTCAGCCAGCTTTTAGCTCCCTTTTCAGTCGGAGCTTCAGTCTCGGCAGCAACAACAGCGTCGAGGCCGCACAACTTGTCGGAGAGCTCGTTGATCGACAGGGTAATCGCGGCCTTTGGAGCTTGTGTCACCAGCGGAATGCCGTTGTTTCTCGATTCAGAGACAACCGAGAAGTTGTTTGGAATTCGCCAAAAGATTGGTTTGTTAATCGTCTCTTCAGCATTGGTGCTGCTGATTTGGGAACGGTCCAGACCAGAGCGGTTGACGACAATCTTGATTTTCTCTGTCACGCCGGAGTGATGTTCCAGCGAATTGAGGATTCGGACCACGTTTCGCAAACAGGGCAAGTCGAGTTGCGTCAGCAGTAAGGTGTGGTCGGCAACTTGCATCGAAACCAGGTCGAGTCGCCCGTAGGATTTGGATAGGTCGAGCACGACGTGCGAGAAGGAGGCCTTCAGCAAGGCCAAGACCTTGCGGAAATCCTCAGTCGAGATCGAGTCCATGTCTTCAAGGTGAATGGGGCGAGGCAGGAGATAGACTCCTGAATCATGCTTGGTCAGAGATTTGCGCATCAATGCCAAGTCGAGTCGGCCGATATTTTGAGAAACATCGAGCAGGGTGTAATCCGGAATGGTGTCGAGAAACACGTCGGCATCACCGACGGAGAGGTCGAGGTCGACGAGTACGACATTATTCAGCGGGCTGCGTGCCATCGCACAAGCTAGATTGACGGCTAGGGTCGTGCTGCCGACGCCACCCGAGCTGCCTGTAACGGCAACCGTGATCGCTGGTTTATTCCGGCCCGCGGCCAAGCCAACGCTGCTGACACGGTCGAGTGCCTGAAACAATTCTTCAATCTGAATCGGTGTAGTGATGAACTCGCCAGCGCCGGCACGCATTGCTCGAAGAATCAGTTGCCCATCGGTCCGTTGACTGAGGGCGATAAT
>JBJTQD010000766.1:0-2413 GCA_046075445.1 Planctomycetota bacterium | reverse complement strand
ATGAAGTCGTTACCATCGCCGCCGGTCAGCAAGTCGTCGCCGTCGCCGCCGTTGAGCGTATCGTTGCCGACTTCGCCGAGGATGTCGTCTGCTCCAGCGCCACCGGTCAAGGTGTCGTCGCCGTCACCACCTTCCATCCGGTCAGCAACACTACCGCCGGTCATCACGTCGTTGCCGAGACCGCCACGCATGATCGACGGCTTGTCTGTGCTATTGGCCAGCGTGTCGTTTCCGCCTTCGCCAAAGAGGTTGATTAACAGGACCGTGTTGGCGGCGAACGACTGGGTCGTGGCGTTAAGTGTGAACTTGATGTTCAGGCCATCGACAACTGCCGAGATGTTGTCGGCGTTGTTAGTCCCTTCGACGGTAACGATGCCGCTGTTGAAGGTGATACCGGCAAGCAAAGCCCGGTTCTCCAGTTTCTGAAACTCCAAGCCCGATTGCGGGCGACCGCTCGCGCGTACAGACAGTTCCGGTTGGTTGAGGAACTTCTTGGTCAGTTCGTAGAAAAACTTTTTCATTGGCGGCTACCGAATAGTCAGACGGGTCAATTAGGAGAGAAAAGATGAGTCGAAAGAAGGTTTGGGCTCGGACCAGCAATCGAATCAGCCGGCTTGGAAATCCAGACTCGAGCCCAGATGTAGGGAGAAAACCCCTTACTCTGTTTTAAACAGAGCGTCCTAAAAAGCAATGATTTTTTGAGGTCGGAGAGACCAATCGGGCCATTTCACGGACTTTTGCGCGGCCCGCGATTTCGTTCTTTTCCCCGACAGCTTTGCCGATTCGCTCCCGCGCTGGGCATCCGTTTCCGGAATCAACCCTCAGCCGCGGTATCGAAAAACGGATTCCCTAGCAGTGCTGCAGCGTCGACTTCGCACTCAGCAGACTTATCCGGTCTGGCTTCCCCCCACTACTGGACCAACCTTTTCGAATGCTGGCAGTCTGAATGAATGCAGATAATCGCCGAAAAACCGTCAGAATCGGAAAAGTTTGCCGAACCCATACGACCCGACCTGCCGATTCCGATAACGATGAGCCCCCAACAGGCCTCGCCCCGGCGTTTTTCCGCTATTGGGAATTTCGGCTGAGCAGGCACTTATCGGGTGGCGGAGCGTGACTCCTGTTCGTTGAAGTTTTATCGGGGGATGCAGTCCGTGACCAAGCTGCTTGGATCGAAGTCATTTACCGCGCTGACACACATTCGCCGCCATGTTTGGCTGGGCGCTCTACTCGCGATACTACTCAGTGCGGCCACGAGCAGCACCTTTGGCCAGCAAGACGTCCCGACCATTTGGTCTCCACTGAACAAGCCGGGAGAGTCCTCGACGGGGACCTGCTTCTTCCGAAAGAAATTCACGATTATCAAGCCGGACCGGGGAGAGTTGCTGGTCGATTCCAAAGACGAGCTGAGTATCTTCCTGAATGGTCGTGAAGTTGATCTTTCGGATTGTGAACTGCAAGTCGACGGACTCGCAAAGACCGATGTCTCCAAACTTCTCCAGCCTGGCGTGAACACCATTGCTGTCGCCTTGAATGGTGGGGGAAATAACGGTTCCGGACTCGCGCTGCGATTGCGAGTCAAAGAAACGGGCGAGTTTAAATGGCGGGGCCTGATTACCGACGAATCTTGGCTCACGCGAACCGAGGAAATTCCAGCTTGGCAAAATAGTTCTTTCGAAGATGTGACTTGGCTCAAAGCTCGCGCGACGGGGTCAGCCCCTCGCAATTGGGGACAAGCTGTCGCCGCAGACAACAACGTACGCGGCACCGTCAAGGGTCTGCCGATGAGTGCGGCCGATGGCGTCGCGCAGCAGCAAACGGCCCTATCCGCCTCGAATTCGAAGTCCACGACCGATCGACCGGGGGCTAACGAGATTCCTGTTCGCAAAGCCACAACTGCCAACAAGCTTCCTGAAGCCCTGAGTCGCAAAACCGCTTCCGCCAGCGGGACATCGCTCAGCATGACTGATGACTCCGCTCCACCTGTTCCGGCGGATGACCGCAAACAACCGGCAACGACTCGCCCCGATCGAGCCTCAGGTTCCGGGCCTACTCCAGAAGCCAACCCGGCAAACAGTAGCGCTCAAAATCTACCGCCCATTCGCCAACCAAGCCGCCCCAACCCACAACCCGACAATCAGCCCGAGTCACAGTACAAACTCGCGCAGGGGTTCGCTTTGCAGCAGTTGATGCCGAGCGAGGAGACCGGCAGCGTGATCGGGATGGCTTTCAACGAGTTTGGCCAATTGATTTTCTCGCGCGAGGGTGCGGGCTTATTTCTTGCCGACTTGTCGATCCCTTATGGTCGCCCGCGGACCATGGTGCTCTGCGACCAAGTCACCAATTGCCAAGGCGTCCTGCCGCTCAATGGGCGCGTCTACGTGACTGGCCAAGGTCCCGATGGACTTGCGCT
>JBJTQD010000765.1:0-2262 GCA_046075445.1 Planctomycetota bacterium | reverse complement strand
AAAACGCTGGGAAAATCAAAAATTTTTCCGGGGGCACGGGCGGTTCGACGCGGATGTGCGAGAGCGTCTCGAGAAGAGGGGAAAGGAGGAGACCGGGATTGCCTGGCGCGGTGGGTGCGCACCGCGGTTCTGTTTTTGATTGATTGAGCATTGCCCGCGCGGTTGCGACCCACCCTACGCGCACTCCACCTCGCCTGCGCCAAAGCCTGGCGGCTTTGGGCTCCGTCTACGGGCTAAACGAAGGAACAAAGGTCGAGAGCTATTCTTGACTCCATTTTTCCCGGTCGCTTGTTTCGCTTCCTTGAACCTCTTGCCCTGCCTTTGACGATTTGACCTAATGCTTCCAACATCACTCTTGGATTCTTGAAATGCCTTGGAACTTTGAAGTCATCTCTGCTCCCCGGTTTCGCACCGACCTCAGCCAACTCGGCTCGACCGTCGATCTGACGCTGCGCGAAGTCTCCAGCCTGCTCATCTGGAATGGGAATGAGCAGATTGCCCTAGGCGACCTCTGCAAAATCACTCCCTCGGCGGATGGCGTGGAACGCTGGTGCGGGTCGCTGGATCGAGTGGATGGAATCGGCACGGGCAACGCGGGTCGAACGATTGCGATTGAAGGATCGGTTGGCAACCGTGCTGGGGCTGGAATGTCAGCTGGTTCGATTCGCATTCGCGGCGATGCTGGCAACGACTTGGGCTTGGACCTCGCCGGTGGAACGATCATCGTGGAGGGTTCAAGCGGCTCGCGAACTGGAAGTTTTTCTCCGGGGGCGGCTCGCGGCGTGCGCGGCGGAGCGATCGTGATCACCGGGAATGTGGGTGAAGAAGCAGGCCAGAAGATGCGCCGCGGCTTGCTCGCCGTGGGAGGAAAGGCTGCGAGCGGAGCTGGTAACTTGATGATTGCCGGGACGATAATTGCCGGCGAACTCTCAGGCCCATTCGGGCAAGGCCTCAAGCGGGGCTCGATCATTTCCCGAACCGAACCAACACAGCTTCCGATTTGGTTCGGCCCGGCAGTCGGCGTCGAACTCTCTTTCACTGGACTGCTGAGCAAAATGCTCCGCAAACTCAATCAACACGATGCGTTTGCATTTCTCGCAGACTCGCGTTGGCAGCGGGCTCAGGGCGACAGGCTACAGCGCAACCAGGGTGAACTGCTGTTTCCTTGAGCGGTCGAGTAGAAAACGATTTTGGTTCAGCCGGTAATACGAGAAGCGTTTGGCTGAATCCCGCAATAAAACAAAAAAGGCTCGCCATCTTTCAACGGCGAGCCTTTTCGTTGTTATGTCAAATTGACGTGGCAGACTACTCGATAGTAACTACCGCACCGTCTGCACGACCGATCAGCTGCTCCCAAGTTGAGTTGGCCAGTGTCGTGTCGTAATCGTAGTTGGTGTTTTCGCTGATGAAAGCACTCGAACCGTCGGCACGGGCGATGACCACGCCACCTGGGTGACGGCTGGAGACACCTTGAAACTTATTACCGCTGTTGGTTGTGATGGCAGCGGGATTGATGTTGATTCCACCCCATGCAGCAAACATTACGTCGGGTGCACCGAAGGAGTCGGCTGGACTGGTTGCCGTTGAAACGGCAGCCGCGTTTGAAGGGCCCGGAGGGGCATTATTCAAGCCGCGAGCAGCGAACATCAAAGCTGCTCCAGTCGGAGTTCCTTGAAGCGGCGTCAAACCGCTTGGGTTGCTCTTGCGAACAGAATCATAAGTACGTTCGGAGAAGAGGATGACATTGGACTGTCCGTCCAAGAAATCTCGCAGGCGAGTTTGCTGACCAGAGCAGAATGCGCCCGAAGGATTCATGCCATCGCAAATCTTCCATGAGTTAGAAGCGACGTAGCTCGTTGTTGCGATTTGGTCGATGGTTCCCGAGGGAGTCTGCTGCATCACATTGCCGGTGTTGCGAAACGCATTCTGAGGAGCGAAAGAGTCCGAGTTGCAAACAAATCCGGGGAGCGAGTTGACGATCGCCGTACCAATCCCAGTGGGGTTACCGGCATAACGAATACCGAGCGAACCACCAGCCAAGTCCATCGTTGGCGAGAGCGTGTCATACAAGTTTTGCTGTTCCGTTTGCGGCAGCAGGAACGTGCTCCAAGCCCATTTGCCGTCCAATGCGGGAGTCGTCGGCGACGAAGCGCGGTAGAACGGTTGGATACCGTAGGGCAGAGTGCGGAAGGAGCTTTCGTAGTTCAAAGTCGCCAGTGCGATCTGTCGCAAGTTGTTCAAGCATTGAGTGCGGCGAGCAGC
>JBJTQD010000764.1:0-4161 GCA_046075445.1 Planctomycetota bacterium | reverse complement strand
TCCGCATTCCGCATTCCGCAATCCGCATTCCACATTCCGCATTCCCCCCGAGCCCACCCGTGGTCCAAATCACTCGCAACCCAACTCGCGCTGTCAAAATCGGTTCGATCACCATTGGCGGCGGCCATCCGATCGCAGTCCAGTCGATGACGGCCACGAAGACGACCGATATTCCGGCGACTGTTGAGCTGGTGCGATTGCTGGAGCAGGCGGGAGCAGACGTTGTCCGCATCGCGGTCGATAGCAAAAAGGATGCTGAAGCGTTGGCGGAGATTCGGCAACAAACCTCAGCCAACCTCTCGGTCGACCTCCAGGAAAACTACCGGATGGCTGAATTCGTCGCGCCGCATGTCAACAAGATTCGCTACAACCCGGGACATCTCTACCATCACGAACGGGAGAAGAGCTGGCAAGATAAAGTCCGTTGGCTGGCTGAGATTGCCACTCAGTATGACTGCGCGATTCGAGTCGGCGTCAATTGTGGCAGCGTCGATCCTGCGATCAAGGAAAAGTTTCCGCACGAGGATTCCATTTCCCCGATGCTGGTCAGCGCGGGCGACCATTGTCAGTTTCTCGATTCGATCGGTTTCACCCGCTACGTCGTTTCGCTCAAAGATTCCGACCCGCGGAAGGTCGTTGAGGTAAACCGCCGTTTTGCTGAACTGCGTCCCGATGTGCCGCTGCACTTGGGCGTGACCGAGGCCGGTTTGCCGCCGGACGGGATCATCAAGACGCGGGTCGCTTTCGAACAGCTGATCGGCCGCGGGATCGGCGATACGCTGCGGGTCTCGCTGACCCTGCCTAATCATCGCAAAGGGGAGGAAATCACCGTCGGCCGCCAAATTGTCGAAGATATTTACGCGGGACGCGTTCGCTCGGTGGTAGAGTTTTCCAGCGACAAGCTGAACATCATCTCTTGCCCCAGCTGCTCCCGAGTCGAGAACGAGGCGTTTGTGCAGTTGGCTGAGCAAGTTCGGGAAATGACTCGTTATGCTCAGGAGCACGCCATCACGATCGCCGTGATGGGCTGCCGAGTGAACGGTCCGGGCGAAACCGATGATGCCGATTTAGGGCTCTGGTGTGGACCTAAGCATGTCAACTTGAAACGGAAGACAGAAGAACTTGGAGCTTTTCCGTATGACGAGATCTTGCCCAAGCTGAAAGCGGAGTTGGATGCCTTGATTGCCGGTCGAAGTCGCTAGTTTTTCAGCTGCGTTTTATGTGTAGACAAAAAACGACTGAGAGTAGAGATTAGAGGAATCGGCCGAACCAAACACCACGGTTTTTTAGCTCATTCACGGCGGTAAAGCGTGATCATTCGGACTGCGGAACCGGCGGGAATGGGTAAGGGGAAAAAGCTGAGGCTCGAGCGGTCGGATTTGGGTTTCTCGAGTTTGGAACACGCACTCTCAGTTCACCTCGCCTAGCGGCTACGGGCTAAACGAAAAGATGACCCCCGGGCTTAACGATTAGAAATTTCGGCAATTCACCACTCCAACCTCGGCTCATATGGTCAACTCGCTTTTTCTGCCGGAACTGCGCGAGATGCTGGCCGAGCACAACAGCGAGGACTTGCGCGAATTCTGCATGGCGTTGCATCCCTCGCGGATCGCTGAGTTTATGGATGGCCTTACCGCCGATGAAGCTTGGCAGGTCCTCCGCCACGCGGACGCTGAGCGACGAGTCGAAGTTTTTGAGTACTTCGGCCACGATCGGCAAAAAGAGATCATCGAGACCCAAGATCGGGAAGAGGTCGCCGAACTCGTTCATCATATCGCCTCCGACGAACGCGTCGACATTTTAGCCGGCCTCGACGAGAGCGTTGTCGCCGAACTGCTGCAACGCTTGCCAGCAGAAGAGCGGCGCGACATTCTGCGGCTCAGCCAATACCCTGACGGCACGGCTGGCGCGGTGATGGCAACCGAGTTCGTTCGGCTTCCTGAAACGTTGACCGTGCGGGAAGCGGTCGATGAAATCAGCCGCCAGTCGGAAACCTACGAAACGATTTACTACCTTTACGTCGTCGACCATGAGAACCATTTGCGTGGGGTAGTCTCGGCAAGGCAATTGCTCGCCGCGATGCGGCATCCGGAAACACGTATTTCCGAGGTGATGGAAACAGCCCTCACAACCGTCAACGTGATGGACGACGAGGCCGACGTGGTCAACAAAGTGGCCAAGATGGACTTGCTGGCGATCCCAGTTGTGGACCACGAGCGGCACATCGTTGGAATCATCACACACGATGACGTGATCGATGTCGTCCGAGAGACGGCGACCGAGGACCAGCTGCGAGCGGCCGGTGTTGCTCCTTTAGAAGACACTTACCTGCGAACACCAATCTGGACGCTTAGTTGGAAGCGCGGCATCTGGCTGGCGTTCCTCTTCCTCGGCTCGATCCTGACTGCGTTCGCTTTAAAGTCGTACAACTTGCATCTCAAGAATTGGGACTGGCTTGTCCCTTTTCTGCCGCTGATCATCAGCACCGGCGGGAATTCGGGTAGCCAATCATCGACGTTGATTATCACGGCCCTGTCACGCGGCCACATCACGCTGAAGGATTGGTGGACGATCGTGACCCGCGAGGTTTTGATGGGCCTAGCCCTTGGGTTCGGATTGAGTTTGCTCGGCTTGGTGGTGGCTCCGCTGGTTTCCAAATCAACCAGTTGCGAGTGTTGCTTGTTGTCCCCGTGACGCTGCTGGTGGTCGTGATCTGCGGCACCGTCACCGGCTCGATCTTGCCGCTAATCTTCAAACGCCTCGGCTGGGACCCGGCATTAATGAGCAACCCGTTTGTGGCTGTCATCATGGACGTGTTGGGGACTGTGATTTACCTAAATGTCGCCTTGCTGTTGCTGATGGACCAACTCGGGAAATAATTTTTTGCTGGCGGTCAATACTTCTGTTTGAATGCAGGCGGCTTGGCTACGGGCTGGGTGGCCGATTGGACGCGGGGACGCCCGCAACGACCACTTGAGCTTAAATCACGACTGAAAGCTCGATTTTGAGAATTTTCTGACGGTCGCTGGCTTGGTCCTGCGGCCTTTTGAACGCGACCGAATTTTTTGCCTAGAGTTGCAAGGCTTTGTAATCCGAATAAAATTTCGAACTGCGCTTTGTACCGTCCGTAACGGCGGTAAAGCTGGGAAATCGCCGGCTCTCTCCCCCTGCGGGTCTCTACCGGAGAAGTCGACCATTTGCTTCAAGCTGGCCGGACAGCAGTTTTTCTGCGAGCAGGCAAAGCGTTCGCTCAATATATCTGCGAGAACCTCCCCTACCATGGCAGACATTTTCGACAAGTGCGATGAGTTCTGGGCTCGAATGAGCAAAATCGCGGGCCAAGAACACATGGTCGCGCTGCGGAACACTTTCTTTCGCCAGTTCCCGATCACCAACTGCACGCCGATCATCAACAAGGACGGTAAGGAACTGCTTCAAATCGCGGTGAACGACTACCTCGGATTTGCCAGTCACCCCGAAGTGATCGAAGCGGCAACCGAAGTCTGCAAAGTGCACGGCATCGGAACTCCGCTGGGAGCTCGTCCGCTGACCGGCAACACCGAACTTCATATGCGACTGGAAGCCGAACTGTCGAAGTTTCGGCTGACCGAATCCTCGCTCGTTTACAACCTCGGCTTGACGGCAATGTCGGGCACGATCGCGTGCTTGGTCGGACGTAAAGAGCGAATCTTCGTTGACGCCTACGCCCACAGCTGCATCCACGACGGTGCTCGTTTGTGTAAAGGCGAAGCCAGCTGGTTCGCGCACAACGACATGGACGACTTGGAACAGCAGCTCAAGCAAGTTCCGCTCGACACGCCTAAGCTGATCGCCGTCGACGGCGTGTACGGCATGACGGGCGATTTGGCTCCGTTGCATCAACTGGTTGAACTGAAGCACAAGTACAAGGCACGCCTCTTTGTCGACGATGCTCACGGCACGGGCGTTCTCGGCGATCACGGACGCGGCACGTGCGAGTTGTTCGGCGTTGAAGAACATGTCGATATGCACGGAGGAACGTTTGCCAAGTCGTTCGGCACGTTCGGTGGTTACATCTGTGGCCCCGAACATGTATTGCGATACGTCCGGCACGTTTCTCCCGGCTTCATGTTGACCAAGGCATTGCCGGCAGCGATTGTCGCCGCAACGCTGAAGTCGCTG
>JBJTQD010000763.1:0-3513 GCA_046075445.1 Planctomycetota bacterium | reverse complement strand
GTTCGGCCATCAGGTGTTCGCGATCTTCTTCTCGCTGCTTCTCGATCAGCGAGCGGCGGCTAACGACGATGTTGCGACGAGCTTCGTCGATCTTGAGAACTTCGCACTGAACCACGCGGCCGATGTAATCGCCGATATCGTTCGGACGGCGAATGTCCACTTGGCTGGCAGGGAGGAACACATTGACGCCGATATCGACGAGCAAACCACCCTTGATCTTGCGGGTGCATGTACCAGTGACGATTTCACCTTCCTTGACTTTGGAGATGACGTCTTTCCAGTGGATGATGTGGTCAGCCTTCTTCTTGCTGACAGAGATCAGGCCTTGGGTTTCTTCGCCCGTGCCACTTTCGTCTTCGAGCTCTTCAATCAGGACGCGAATTTCCTGACCCACTTCAGGTTGATCACCGTGGGCTTCCCATTCCGAGCGGGGAATGGTGGCTTCGCTCTTGAAGCCAACGTCGACGACGACAACTTCTTCGTCGACCTTTACGATCTTGCCAGAGACAATTTCGTTGACAGCGAACTTCTTGTCGCCATCAGAATTATGGGTGTAGAGGGCGGCAAGGTCTTCAGAGAACAGGGAGTCCAGCTCAGAATCGATTGACGAGTCGTTGAGCTGACGGATCAAAACACGATTTACCATAGATTAAACACTAACTTTCGAGCCACCTGGCAGGTTGTCGAGCCAGAGGACTGCATTGAGGTTGCTTGCCTTCCCGGAAAACCATCAGCGGACAACTTGGGCAAGACATCAGGACCGGGACCGCGGAGTAATCATAAAAGTTTAACAGGATGCGGTTTTTCCGGCAACTTATCGACTTTGCGAACGATTTCTCGCGAGTATTTTCAGGGGTTTAACCTGAAATGAACGAATTCGCTCCGCCCACTCAGCTAAACGACGCCCAGTGCCAGCATTTTCGCGGGAAGTGGTGTTGTTTTTAATGGGCCTCGAGCAAGAATAGAACCATCGGATTGCACGCTACGCAGTGCAATGGACTGGTGGCTCTTGGGAAGCTGTCTAATCATCAGGTCTTCCCCTGAGCGGGTTTCTAGTAGAAAGGAGGTGGTTCAGTGAGTTCTTCTGATGACTGTTCTAGTCGGGGTGGTAACGCCTGACGGTCGAACCGGCGGGTTGCCTTCAGGCGACCATCCATACTGACGGCTCCTTGAACAACCGGGCTGAACGCCAAAAGCGATTGGCCCCAAATTCAAATCCAAGCCGCAAACGAGTCGCCCGCAGCTCTCTGCTGCGGGCGATTTTTTTTGCGCCTCCAGCCATTCCCGGGCGAACCCCTTAGACCCCAAAAGTCACAATGGTCCCATGAGCCCCTCTCACACTCGCGAGGCCCTCCATCAAAACCGTTTTCGCCCCGGTTTTCTCCATCCGCTAGCAGCAGTCGTAAAATTTAACGACTGAAAAAGGACTGCGGATTAAACTTTCGCTACCGATCATGACGATTTGTCCTTTGTCGAACAAAAGCGGGACGCGGAGTCCCCAGGCTCCAGACTATTCGGGCCTAAACGTCCTGAAACCCTGGTCCGAAGTTTGGACAAACACTGATTCACGGAGGAACAAGCATGCGTCGGCTTATTCTCGCGACGCTTCTGGCTATCGCCCTAAGCAGCAATATTGGTTGTTTCTTACCGATCTATGACGCGGACCCCGCCGTCCGGGCTCGCCAGTTGATCTACACCTCGGAAGACCTCCGCAACTTGCGAGAGGAATGGCACCGCTTCTGGTTCTTGGATATGCCAGACCACCAGACTCCATACCGTACTCACGGCGGTATCATCTAGTCAGCCGGATTCCCCGGTCGACCGAAATCGGACTTAAAACGGCAGGCTGAAGCTCGGGCGGGCTTCGGCCTGTTCGTTTTTACAGTGAACGCAACGAGCTGCCCGCCGAGTCCAGTCGCGACCAGCCGTTGTCGGTCCGAGGCTCGAGCGGGATAATGCTCGGCTGCTTTGAAATCCCTTTTCCTCGCTCAAATTGTTTTCAGAGAGTTGTCATGCGGGTCTTGTCAGGAATCCAACCAACCGGTCGCCCTCACTGGGGAAATTATTTCGGAGCAATCCGCCAGTACATTGCCCTGCAAAACAACGAGCAGGCGTTTTACTTCGTCGCCAACCTGCACGCCCTCACCTCAATTCGAGATCGGGCACTCCTCCAGCAGCATTCGCTCGACGCAGCGATCGACTTGCTCGCACTCGGCCTCGACCCCAACCAGGCAACGCTCTTTATCCAGTCCGATGTCCCTGAAGTCTCCGAACTCTGCTGGTTACTCCTCTCCGGCACGCCGATGGGGCTGCTCGAACGCTGCGTTTCGTACAAAGACAAAATCGAAAAAGGCCTCTCGACAGTCGCCGGACTATTCACTTACCCGGTTCTCCAAGCGGCTGATATCCTTGCTTACGACTCCGATGTCGTCCCGGTCGGACAAGACCAAGCCCAACACATCGAGGTGACTCGCGATATCGCCCAGTCGTTCAATCGCCATTTCGGCGAAGGCTTCGTAATCCCCAAAGCCTGCGTCCTGCCAACGGCAGCCAAAGTCCCGGGCTTGGACGGCGAGAAAATGTCCAAGAGCTATAACAACCACATTGAGATCTTCGAGTCACCCAAGGAGATGCGGAAGAAGGTGATGCGGATCGCAACCGACTCGCGGCCCATGGATCAAGCCAAAGAGCCCGACGGCGATCTGCTCTACGATCTCTTCACCTTGTTTGGCAACGAAACAGCCCGCGAGGAGCTGGCCGCCAAGTACCGCCGCGGCGGATTCGGTTACGGTGAAGTCAAAAAGCAACTCGCCGACGCGGCCGAAAGCTTTTTTTCCGAAGCCCATCAGCGACGCCAGCAACTCGTCGCCAACCTCGACGAAGTCCACCAGATTCTCGCCGCCGGAGCCGCCAAAGCCCGATCCAAAGCGGCCCAAGTCCTCGCCCGCGCCCAAGACGCCTGCGGCGTAAAACTCAACTGGAAGCGCTAACACGCAATCGCCGATCACCCCCCGCCGGTTTCCCCTAGGAGTCCCAAGAGTCCCACAAGTCCCACGCAATAACCGCGCTAACCGCAATCTCTCCTAGTTGCTTGAACTCTCGATCGCCTCGCGGATCTTTTCCGCCAATTGATTTTCAATCATCCCGCGAAACGGCAAGGCAAGGAACGGAATCGTCCCCGTGACGAGAACTTCCGACAACCGATTTTCCAGTTTGCCCGAGATCTGCATCCCTTGCGTTCGAAAGGCAAATCGCAGGTTCCCTTCCGAATCCCATTCTTCCACCAAGTCGGAAACCTCAACGGTCATCTGGTCGCGCAGCTTGTCCGCAAACACTCGCAATCGTTGAGCGACCACCAGAGTGTCGTGACGATGGGGTACCGAAACTTTAAAACCGGGCATGAAAAACTCTCGTGGATTAACGTCATAGAAACAGAACCCCAAATTCTATCAAAGGTTCCCAGTCCAAATCAGACCCTCGCGTGCCCAGTTTCCTCGCAACTCGCAACTCGCA
>JBJTQD010000762.1:0-6021 GCA_046075445.1 Planctomycetota bacterium | reverse complement strand
CGCGGTCGACGTGCGCGACGTGGCTCAAGGGATTCTCGCGGCGATGGAGCGAGGTCGAGGCGGCGAGCGTTACATTCTCGGAGGAGCCAACGTTTCTTACCTCGAGCTTTGGCAAAAGATGGCGTCGGTCGTCGGCAAACGCGGACCGAAGCGCAAACTGCCGAACTGGATCGCGCGGACGGCCGGAATGTTTGGCGACTTTGCCGGCAAATTGATGCGGAAGGAACCGGTCGTGAATTCCGGGGCGACCGCGATGGGGCAGTTGAATCATTTTTACAGCAGCGAAAAAGCGGCTCGCGAGTTAGGGTATCGAATCGGCTCCTTGGATGAAGCAGTGGAAGCTGAATGGAAGTTTCTAACTGATTACGGGTATGCGAAACGCCGTGGGAAGTGAAGTTTACGTTTCGTGCGCGCTGGCAAGTGGCCTTGTGGGGCTCTCGATATCAGCCGGCTTCGCGCGAGCCGCCGGTTTGCATCGCTTGATCAACTTGCGCTTCACCTCGCCGTTGGCTACGGGCTAAACGAAGACTCCGCTGAGTAAGAGTACCGGCCACCACCCGAACTTGTGTCGGTGGAGCCATGACTAATCAGCTAGATACAAGCCTTACACTAACACTGCCCAGCACCGACGCGAGGTACGCGAGGTCGGTGGTGGCCTCTTTGCGATTGCTCAGTCCTGCTCTGCTGGTTGCAGGTTGCTGTGCGAGAGCCGGAAGCGGCGTTTGCCGAGTTGGGGAAAGTCGACTGTGGCGACGCGTTTCATCCCTGAGCCACTCAGTTCGACAATTCGGCCGAGACCGTATTCGGGATGTTCGACTTGCATCCCCTGCACATAGCGATCCGGGTGTAGGCGGATCGCGTTGATCTCCGATTGGAGTTGTTCCAGTTCAGCCGCCGTCACGACTCGCGGCAGACCAGCGTTCGCGTTTGATTTCACTGCCGGTTTGGGCTCTTCGAACATGTCTGCACTGAAGCCGTCTTCCATCCACGGGTCGACATTGCTCAGGTCAGGTTCGTAGCCGTCGCCCTCGTTGGCCCAAGGATCGCTCTTGGCCGGTTCGAAGCAACTCATCTGCTCGCGAGGCAGTTCCATCAAGAAGCGGCTGGCGATGCAGGGCCAAATCCCGTTGCGGCGGTAACGGCCCAGGCAGCGGCTGAGTTGCAATTGCTCTTGCGCCCGCGTGATCCCAACAAACAGCAGGCGACGCTCCTCTTCGAGTTCCTCATCGTTGGTGGAACTCCGCTCGTGCGGGATCAGGCCATCTTCGAGGCCGACGATGTAAACAGCTGGAAACTCCAAGCCCTTCGACGAGTGGATCGTCAGGAGCGTGACGAAATCGGATTCCGATTCCCAGGCGTCGGTGTCATTGACGAGAGCCGATTGCTCAAGGAAGGCCTCCAAGCCCCCGTCGCTCGGATGCTGCAGATCAAATTCATCGCAGGCCGAGACCAGTTCATCGACGTTTGCGGCTCGCTCGTAGCCCTCTTCGCTGCCGTCTTCGACCAACCACTCGCGATATTTGGTTTCAGCGAGCACCTTGCGAATGATCACCCCGACGTCCTTGTCGCAGACTTCGCCAATCCGATCGAACATCGCAACGAATTGCGAAATCTTGGCCGCGACGCTCTTGCTGATCGTCTGCACCATCCCGGCGACCCGAGCTGCGTCAAGCAGCGAGAGGTTGTTTTGCTGGGCATACTCGCGCAGCTTCTCCACGGTCTTATCGCCAATTTTTCGCGAGGGGACATTGATCACGCGCTCGAAGGCGACGGAGTCTCGTTCGTTGTTGAGCAGGTGAAGATAAGCAGTCAGGTCCTTGATCTCGCGTCGCTGATAAAACTCCAAGCCTTGGACGACTTGGTACGGAATACCCGAATTGCGAAGCGAGGTTTCCAGCGAACGCGAGAGCGCGTTGGTGCGATAGAAGATCGCAAAGTCGCGAGGGCGGCGTTTGCCAGAGCGAATTGCGACGGCGATCGCCTCGGCAATGTCGCGGGCTTCGACTTGTGGGTCGGGATAGGCGACCAGCGAAACAGGTTCGCCGTCCGCGTTGTCGGTCAGCAGCTGTTTGGCTTTTCGACGCGTGTTGTTGCTGATCAACTGATCGGCGACAGCGAGGATCGACTTGGTGCTGCGGTAGTTTTGCTCCAGCCGCACGACTCGTACATCGCGGTAGTCTTTTTCAAAGTCGAGAATGTTGTTGATATTCGCGCCGCGCCAGCCGTAGATCGATTGATCTGGGTCGCCCGTGACGGCGAGATTCTGGAGCGTGTGATTGAGCATCCGGATTAGCTGGTACTGTACGCGGTTGGTGTCTTGGTACTCGTCGACCATCATGTAGGCGTAGCGGCGGTCCAATTGGTCGCGCAGTTCCGGGTTGTCGCGCAGCAGCTGGACGGCGTAAAGCAGCAAGTCGTCGAAGTCGACGCCATTGGCCAGCTGCAAGAGTCGCTGGTAGTGGGGATAGACTCGGCCCGCGAGATGCAGCGGGTTCCCGACTGGTGGCGTGAACTGGTCGTGGCCGACGCCTTGGCTTTTCAGACTGCTAATCGCCTGCCCGAGCGAATCAGCCGAATAGTGACGCAAGTCGACTTCGGCGGCGTCGATCGCTTGCTTGAGCAGCTTCTTTGCATCGCTTGTGTCGTAGATGGTGAAGTTCTCGGTCAGGCCAACATGGCTGGCGTAGACCCGCAAGAGCCGCGAGCAGAAGCGGTGAAAGGTTCCAGACCAGACCGCTTGTCCCGGAGCGAGCGTTGCCAGCCGCTCGCGCATTTCCCCGGCGGCTTTGTTGGTGAACGTCAGAGCCACAATGCTGTGCGCCGGAATACCCTGCTCGATCATGTACGCGATGCGATGGGTGATGACTCGAGTCTTACCGCTACCGGGGCCCGCGAGGATCAGCAGCGGACCTTCGATCGTTTCGACAGCTTCCCGTTGAGCTGGATTCAGGTGGGCGAGTTGGAGATGGGATGAGGTCGACGAGTCAAACGACATGAGCGGGTGCTAGCATTGGTGAGGGGAAAAAGGCGTTGGCTACTCGAACTCCGATTGGCTTATGTTATAGTTTCACCGAACCGGGGCAAGGATTGGGACCCGCGAGAGCAGTGTGTTTCAAATCTGTCGGTTGCTCTGAATAGCTGTGGTCTGATGGAATTTTATTGGAGGGATCCAAAATGGCTAGAACCCGTATTCCGTTGAGTGCTGCTGATGAGGCTTTGCGAGATCAGCAAACGAAGTTGGAATTGAGCACTGCGGAAATTGGATTGACGGTGCGAACGACCAACTGCCTGGAGGAGCGAGGCATTTTCACGGTCCGCGATCTGTTGAATACGAACCGCGCGGAATTGCTGAGCATCACCAACTTCGGTGAAAAGACTTTGGAAGAAGTTTACCGCGCACTGGAACGGATTGGCTTTTATCGACCCGGTCGCCGGCCCGGAAGCGAGTCGAAGCCTCGCTAGGCTGGTTTGTTTGGGCTCCCTGAGGGGACGCTTGGGCAGAGGGAAAGCGTGGCCGCATTTTGGGCGAGGTCGGGAGACCTGCGCCCGGCGCTGATTGCTAAGCGTTGATTGCGGCACGGTCGGGAGTTACGCGGCCAGCGGCTCGCCCGGTGCTGCTTGCCGGTAGTGAAAGCTTTGCCGGCTGATTTTTTTCTTGGGGGACTGATTAAACTAAGAGCCTGCGGGGAATAGCGTCTCTGGCGGGTTCTTTTTTCAATGCGAGCGTGGGATGAAGCTCTGGTCTTGGTTTCTTTACGCCGGACAGCGAACCTTTAGCCGTTCGGGGCGTAATTGGTGGACCGGGATCGGCGAAGTTGGATTCTCGGTCGGCTTGGCGCTGTTCGGGTTCGTCTTGCTCGTTGCCAGTTTGACTCTCGCTGCTTCCAATCCTCGCCCATTTGCCTGGAGCGAGATCTTTACCGATTTCGGTTTGCGGTTGCTCGTCGGCGCGACGCTGATTGCGATCGGCTTTTATCGAATGATCGCGACCTTGAACAAGGTTAACGTATCTGCAGAGCAGCGCAGTTCTTTGGAAGCTCAAGGAAACGAGCCGAACGAAATTCAACTGGTCAATGAGTTGCCCGGGCGCGAGGTTGACTTGCCAGCCGTTCCGCTGCTCTCGCGCCAATTAGAGCGAGGTCGACGACTGCGGTTTGCGATTCCCGGTGCGGAACGGAGTTTGATTTGGTTGATGCTTGCCGGATTGGCAACGTTCGTTTCGTTCGGATTGTTATCGGGCATGGTCGTGCAGGCTTACGAATCGATTCGCTCGAGTCGTCCGGATTGGTTTGCGATTGTCACTGCGGGCCTGTTCCTTCCGGCGGCGATTTGGGCAGTCTTCGGATTGTCTCGCCAGTTGTTTCGCTTGATTGGCTTCGGTCCGGCTCGCCTTGAGATATCGGATTGGCCGGTACGACCGGGGTTAAAGTATCGCTTGATTTTGTTTCAGCCGGGAAGATTGCGTTTAAAGTTGCTGGAGGTTGTGCTAATTTGTCAGGAAGAGGCGACTTTCAGCCAAGGGACGAGCATCCAGACCGAGCGGAAAACGGTCTTCGAACAACGCCTGCTGAGACAGCGCGGCGTTGAGTTGAAAGCGAACCGTCCATTTGAATGCGAGTTGGAATTGCTGCTTCCGGATAACGCGATGCACAGTTTCTCCTCAGCCAACAACCGAGTGCTATGGAAGATAATCGTGCAAGGGTCAGCCCGCGGTTGGCCCGGTTTTCAACAGACGTTCCCGATCGTGGTCCATCCAGCCGCGGCTCAACAAAGGCAAACAGCCTGAGTCGTCCGCCGGTCCGGGCGATCATTTCGAATCTCAAAGCGGTCTATCAAGCTGGCGAGACGCTCGATTGCTCCTACCGTATTGATTGTGAAGCGGGGCAGACAATTCAGTCGGTTGAGACTTCAGTACTCTGGGAGACGGACGGCAAGGGTGATGCTGATATCGGCGTTCACTTTTTCGAAAAGCGGCGGATGACGCCGGAGAATCAGAAGCAGGCGACTGAGTTTCATTTAGCGACACTTCTGCCGGTCAGCCCGCTCTCCTATGACGGTTGGCTTGTAAAACTGAACTGGTGCATTCGCATTCGCATTTTCCTGAGCAGCGGTTACCAGCAGACTTACAATTTCCCTTTTAAGTTGCATTCGGTCCTCGGCGAAGCGCGGCTAGTCAAACCGCTGGCGATTGCTGAGGAGACCTCAAGCTGATTCTTGGCGATGCAGCGACTCTGTGATCGCCTCCGTATCTTTCTTTTTTCGCAGGAGCGGCCCGACCGTGAGAGATGCGCAGCCCAACTCACGGCTTACTGGCCACCCCCCTGCCCCGAGCGCGGGCGATCTCTCAGTCGTTAATCCGTTCGCAGTCTCTCGCATCGGACTGGCTCAACTTGAATTTGTCGAGGCGAATTCCGGCTCTGTGGAGTTGGTGGTCAAGCAACTGCGGCGGGCGAATTGGCGGGGGCAGATCATCGGCCCGCATGGCTCGGGCAAAACCACGTTGACGATTGCCTTGGCGAAAGCTTTAGCGGGTCAATTCCAGCCATTCAGTTGGCTCGTTTTGCACCCGGGCCGCTGGTGGCTTGCGCAGCCGCGGTGCCGAGTGCAACTTGCCGCGCGCAGCGACTCTGCGGGAAAAGGGCTGGAGTTTTTAGAGTTTCGTTCTGAAGAGCCAGATGGGCTGATTGCCAAGCGATTGCCGCAACTTGCAACGAGCGAACTCTGTTTCATCGATGGCGTTGATCAATTATCCGCCAGTTGGCAACGCAAGTTGATTCAGGCCGCTGGAAAACATGCCGTCGTGTGGACTGGACACCAGCAGTTACCGGGTGACCTGCCGTTGATCGCGGAACTCCGTCCTGATGTGAACGTATTTCGCAAGTTAGTTCGGCAGTTGCTGGGCAATGCCGGTGAGTCGCTTGATCAAAGCTTGATCGACGAGGCTTTTGAACGGTCCGATGGTGATTTTCGTCGCGCCTTCGGAAGGCTCTATGACGCCTGGGAGATAGCCAAACGCGGCGG
>JBJTQD010000761.1:0-1782 GCA_046075445.1 Planctomycetota bacterium | reverse complement strand
GGAGCAGGTGTCATGATGCGGGCATCCAGCCAAAGGAAAGAGACGAGAAGGCCCGCATTATAGGTCGGGCATTGGGCTGGTTAAAGCATGATAGGGGCCTGCGCTGGGCGCGGGTCTGGGCTGCGCTCGGCGCGGGTCTCCCGACCTCGCCCCCGGTGGGTTTGGGTTTTATCCCGGAGGGATAACAGAAATTAGCCGGGGGTTGAGCGATAGCGACACCCCCGGATTGCTTAATAGTTTGCGTTCTCTTTCTCAGCCCGATCCTCGCGCCAGCCATCCAAGCAAAGCTTCAGAGACGTGCCACCCGAGCGAAGCTTCGCGCGAAGCTGCCAGCTCAACCACCCCGCAGCTTAATCGTCGTCTCGATCATGCTCCGGCGATTCTCCGCCAGCTGGATCTTCCCAAGGCAAACCATAGGCTTCGCCTAGCCAATTCCCGAGGTCGACTTGTTGGCAGCGGTCGCTGCAGAAGGGCACAAGTTTCGGGTCGCGGACTTGATACGACTTGCCGCACATCGCACAGCGGCGCGTCGAACTCCGCGGCGGACTGTTGGCTTGAGCTGAACTCTCAGGAGCGAGATTCGTAGTCACCGGTTTCGATTCCGATTTGGGGGATTCATGCAACATTTGGAAAGCGACTCCTCTGCCGGGCAAAGTCCAATCGCAAAGAACGAAATTCAATCGAACGCTATTTCACTGGGTAGGCGGTTACCACGTACTTGCCGTCTTCGAGGACCAGCCTCACGCGATTGACCTTGGGAAAATTGTTTCGCATTCCGCTGCGGCCACCTTCATAGCCAATCGCGCGGTCGAAGCGGATTGTGTACTCGGTTCGATTGCCGTCGGATTGCTTGCTGACTTGTCGCGAGTTTTGCTTGATCATTTGATACGCATCGTCGAGCAGTTTGAGAATCTCGTCACGCGAGCCATTGAAAACGCCATGTTGCGGCCGACCCGGCTCGTCCTTGGAGTGGCGCATCACATGCTCGACGCGATGCTCGCCGGAAGGGCCGGGAGAGTAAACCAGTCCCGCGGGCGATTCGAGGTCGCCCTTCCCCAGCTTTTTTAACTCGAACTTGGGTGGCGCGGTTTTGCCGGCTGGAGTTGGTTTCTTGGCAGGGACCGCGAAAGGGTCTGGTTTGCTGGGAGAATTGGTCGCGGCGGAAGGCGCGGGGTCTTTCCGGTCGGTTTTAGCCGGCGCGAGTTCGGGCAACGCTTCGGGGGATGTTTCGCTTGAGGTTCTTTCGTTTGGATCGGATTCATTTGGACGCGATTGGCTGGGGGCTGAGTCGGCCGTTGGACGTTCCGGCTGAGTTGTCCCTGCGCTCTCGGTCAAAGAGGGGAGGGAAACGCCCCACCAGCGTTCCAGCGAAGGCCGCGCCAGCACGTAGCCGATCACGGCAGCGAACAGGATGATCGCGAGGATCTTGTTCCACGGAATTTGATTGCGCGGTCGTTTCATGCGGGCGAGAATGGGTGATGGGATTCGGCGATGATGCGGGGAATCGCTGGCTCGATCATCATATCGAGTCAAAAGGGCCGGGGGGAGGGAAGATTAGAGAGCGCTAGGCGGTTTGGCCGAGGTGTGCCGGGATCCGCCTGCGAATGTTTTAATTTGTAACGCAGGCGTTGGTTGTCACGTGTGGGCGGACGCTGGACGCGAATTCAAGGGAGGCGATTGCTCGTTATTAGGGGCCACCACCGACCCGAGGTCAGTGGTGGCCCGGTTTGGCGTCTTTTCTTCGTTTAGCCCGTAGCCAACGGCGAGGCGATGCGCGAATTG
>JBJTQD010000760.1:0-1018 GCA_046075445.1 Planctomycetota bacterium | reverse complement strand
GCACGCTCGCCTTCCATGGACGGACGAGTTCGCTTGCGCCGCGCTCTGCCGCGCGGACGACAGCCGCAGCCAACACATCAGGGTCGAGTCCTTTAACGGGAGCGCCTGCGCCTGGCCGCATCGCTTGTTCCGGCAGGCCCTGAGCCTCGGCTTGATATCGCGGCGCATCTTCACTGCGCCGGATCGGTCCAGGCAGCACCGTCAAGACTCGCAAACGCTCGCCCAGTTCCAATCTCAACTGGGCCGCATAGGCAACCAGCGCCGTTTTGCTGGTCACATAAGCGCCGACTAGCGGCCAAGCCGTCCGGCCGGCGAGCGAAGCAATCATCACGACCTGCCCCCGCGACTGCAGCAGAAACGGAAGCGCGGCTTGAGTGCAGTTCACAGCCGTAAAGAAATTCCGCTCCATCTGTTCGCGAAACAAGTTTGGGTCGGTCGACTCCAGCGAGTGCCGCGTGGAGCTACCCGCGCAGTTAACCAGCAGGTCGATACGACCCAGTCGAGACGCGATTTGTTTGATTGACTCAGCGGTAGCGTCGGCATCGGTCAAATCGAGCGAACAAGTCTCGGGGCTATTCCCGGTCAGCTTGCGCAGTTCGTCGCACGCCGCGTCCAAGCGGGCTTGGTCGCGGGCAACCAAAACCAGTTTTGCTCCGGCTCGTCCCCACTGCTTAGCAAGGGCCAGTCCGAATCCGGACGACCCGCCGGTGATGACGACGACTTTGTTTTCCCAGTGGCCCACGCGTTGGTTTCCAGTTAGCTGCTTTTGAAAATCCACGATAGCTTGCAACGGAGTGCTGGCAAAGACAGCCTTTCGGAGAATCTGCTGGCAGGTCTTGGCGGAATTGGGGAAAAATCTACCGGTTAGGAAAAGTTTTCTGTTGGGTGCGGAAAAAAAGGCCGATGCCAATGTTGGGGGTGAGGAATCTGGAGAAAGTTTAACGCGCGGTGCTTATCCGCCATCTGGAATCAGGGACAAGATTCATGTCTGGTAAAACGACTCACCACATCCTGCTCG
>JBJTQD010000759.1:0-1434 GCA_046075445.1 Planctomycetota bacterium | reverse complement strand
CCGAGGTCGCTGGAAATTCCGCTCGCTCTTCCGAGCAAGTCGGAGGTCGGCCAGAACTTGTCATGCCAGAGCGACGAAACGAGCCCAAACCCGGCCATGATAATGCCCGTGATGAACACGATGCCAATCACCGTCAATTTATTGACCGGCAAAACCTGCTCGGCCACGACGTTGTCGACTTCCCGCTCCAGTTCCTTTTGATTGTTTGTCAGCTTTTGGATTTTCTCTTCCAGCTCAATTCGGCGACGCAGGCGATTGACTTGGCGACTTGTCTCATCCAGCGTTTCGGGGATGCTTCCGGTCTGCTCGGAAATCGTTTCCCCGAGGACCTGCTCCTGCTGAACCAGCTCAAACTTTGCTTTGTCAGCTTCGTCTTTCAGGCGACTGAGCAAGCGATTTTGTTCAGCGAGTTGCCTCGCCACGCTGCGGACGGCTTGGAATCGTCGCGATCCCAGTTCGTGGATGTCGCGATTCTTCAGCTTCAGCTGTGTCCCGAGCCCGCTAACTTCGCCGTTTAGGTCACCTTCAATCTTGTCAATTTCGCCGCGCAGCTGCTGGGCTTGTCGCTGCAAGGACTCCAGCCAAGGAGTATGTGCTGCGAGGGCCTCGATCCGATTTCGACTGCGCCAAACCAGTCGATTGAGCGGCAAAGCAGCCGCGTCGCGATGCAGCTTCACTCGCTGCCCAGAGGTTTGCTCGATCTTTTCCTTTTGCTTGGCGATCCGCTCGTTGATTTCATCCAAGCGGCGTACTTCGACATCACGAGGATCAGGCAGCTTGCCGAACCCTTCGATTTGCTGAGTCAGTAGATTTCGCGAGCTCCAACGTTCCGAGATCTGCATCGACACATCGACGAGTTTCGACTCTCGCTCAAGCCGCTTCGTCTCAACTTGAATCTCGTCCAGGCGGCGATTGGCGTCTTTGGCCTGAGTGGCAACTCGAGCCCAACGCTTGGTGCGACTACGCAACTCGTCGATCTCTTTCTTGAGCGAATTCCTGCGGTGGTTCAGCTTGACCAACCGAGACTCATGTCCCTCAGAATCTGACCAGATGGCTTCGCGGCGACTCTTCAGGTCGCGCATCACATCGACTAGCGAGACGCGATCCAGCCCGCTCGTCAGACGATAGAGGTGCTCGGCCGCTTGTGTGTTGTTCAGAGCACCCAGTTCTTGGATTTCGCGCAGGCCAACGGAAAAGACGTTGTTAAAAATCGATTAGTCAATCTGCGACAGCATCTGCGACAACTGTGCATTGCCGTGCAGATCGCCGTCTGTTGTATCGATCAGGCTGAGGTCGCCCAATGCGTCGATGGGACGACCGGGGTCAACGTGACGCTGAATTTCATACGTTCCCTGCGGGGCTTTTACGAACAGACTGCCACCAGCTACGCCGCCATAGACGGGGGGAGTGTATTTCTCCAGCCGATCCGGAGCG
>JBJTQD010000758.1:0-760 GCA_046075445.1 Planctomycetota bacterium | reverse complement strand
GCATTTCCGCCCTCGGCACCTTCGGGTAGTAACTTGGGCTTAACTCCGGCCAACGCGACAACGAGTTGACCTTCTGGGTTAAGGCAAAACGCGACTGGAGTTGTCTTCTGGCCAGGATCTTTCAGTTGAAAGAATTTAGTCTGTTGGTGCGAGGAACTTTTCGGCGCTGACTCATCAGTCTGATAATTCGCCCAACTCACATCGCAACCCAGAACCAAGCCAATTAGGAATAGGGTTTTTGGAAGCATCGGCTGCTCCTTGGTCCGCTCGACCGATTCGAAAGTCTTTTATTCACTCAGACGAATTGTAGGATTCCGCGAGTCGACTGAGTAACTGACGCTGACGAAATGCAACGCCTAACCGGAAATTACCGTGGTTTTTTGCCAATCGGCTGGTTTGAACGGAATATTTTTCGCCTTCTCGGTAACACTGCTGCGGCCTCTGCGCTATAGCACCTAGACGGCAAATCACCCCAATTCCCGGGGTCATGGTCCGGATATTGGCCTGACCGGAACCGATTAGCTGACCCAAATGAATTCAAAGGCGTACGAGTAGAGATCCCATTAATATGGACGCCTATACTGAAGCGAGCGGATTCGCTCGGCGAGCAAACAAAGATGTGCTTAGTTCGCACGATAGAGTTCCAAAATGTGCGTTTTCGAACTCGGCATCAGAGTTGCTTTTAGAGAAACGCTCGCGAACTTTTGGGCTGCTTCAGCTAACGGGGTCATACCGGGGCGGGAACTGATTTTCGAACAAG
>JBJTQD010000757.1:0-1167 GCA_046075445.1 Planctomycetota bacterium | reverse complement strand
CTCTTCGACTTCGTCAGCCGGGCTTCGCGGCAACCCCCGGTTCGGCAGCTAACTAAAATCCCAGCCACCACCGCATGGCTTAGCTCTCTTCCACGCCGAGTAGCGTTTGTAACGCCGCGACAATTCGCGAAAGCATGACGCGCACTGCCACATCGGTCTTGCCCATTTGCTCGGCGATCGTCGCTGTCGGAAGTCCCTCGGAATAACGCAGTCGCAATAGGTCGCGGTGCTCAACCGGCAACTTGGCCAGCGCTTCCTGTAATCGGGCCAATTTGAAATTGCGGCTAGCGGCGAGGCTGGGCGATGTAATGCTGGCGATCAGCATTTGCTCGAAGTTGCTGCCACTTTCCGAATCGTCGCTCCCCATTTGGCTAAATATCTGGTTTCGGCCTTGCGAGCGCTTTGCCGCTCCAAAGTGCTCTCGATGCGCATCGACGACACGGCGTCGGGCAAGACGATCGAGCCAAGCATCCACATCGAGATCCTCGCGAGGGATTTTCGAGAGTGAGGCGATTGCCGTCCTGGCGACTTCCTGAAAAAGATCTTCCGACTCAACGACGCGCTGCAGATGTTCGCCCGTCAAATGATGGATCAAACCGAGCAGGCGGGGCTTGACTGCGTTCAGATACTCCCCGAGAGCTTCCATCGAGCCCTCGCGTACTCGCTTTGACAGTGCGTTCAAGTCCGTTTCGCTCATTGTCATCTCAAAAACGCGAAGCTCGTCGGTAATAAAGACATAAAGTCAACGATTGCTTTTCTCGAGAGGAGACCAGCCGCTGTGACGAAGAGACTATAATCGACAGAGCTCTATTGGTTTTAGCTCGGACCCTCAGAGCGTGCATTCTATCCAAGTGGACTACAAATCAATGCCAAGCCCCGTCAAGTTATCCGCGATCCGCCAAATCGCGATCACTGTCAGCGACGTTGAGTCGGCAATCGCGTTCTACCAGGGGATCCTCGGTTTGGAATTGCTGTTTCGAGCGGGTCCGAATCTCGCCTTCCTGGACGCGGCCGGAATTCGCGTCATGTTAACGACTCCACAGGGAGCTGGAGCGGTGGGTGCCAATTCGGTTTTGTATTTCAGTGTGAGTGACATCGCCGCGACGCACTCCGCGTTGGTCGATCGAGGAGCCAAGAGCGAACGGTTGCCGGCGATGGCTGCGAAAA
>JBJTQD010000756.1:0-4091 GCA_046075445.1 Planctomycetota bacterium | reverse complement strand
GCTCCTCCCCCCGCGCCGCGCCCCACCCCGGCGCGGTGGCCAGGCAGAGGAGTGCCAGCAGGCCGGCGGCGATCCGATTGCGCGACACGCGGAAGGGGGCCCAAGGCAGAAACAAACCCAAGATGAGCAGCACTGAGCCCTTGAGATGAATCGTTGGATCCAAAAATTTCGATTTGCGTTCCAGGGCTTGGCGGCGGGCATTCGCACTCAAGACAGCTTTTGGGTTCATCTCCCCGCGGCGTTGCTGGCCTGCGGACTGGGGGTATTGCTCGGGTTGAGTCTGCCAGAATGGGGCTTGCTTGTTGTCGCGATTTGTTTGGTGCTCTGCCTCGAACTGCTCAACACGGCGATCGAGTCGCTGGCCAAGGGACTGACCTCTAAGCACAATCCGCTGGTGGGGCAGGCGCTGGATATCGCAGCGGGCGCGACGCTAGTGTCTGCGGTGGGAGCAGTTGCCGTTGGGGTAATCTTGTTTGCGCCGAAACTCTGGCTGCTTTGGGCGTCAGTTGCAGGCTAAACCAAAAGCAGTATTCGTTTAGCCCGTAGCCAACGGCGAGGTGTAGTGCGAAGGGGGCGCGCCTCAAGCACCGGCCTCCTCCACTGCCGGGGCTTCGCGCCAGCCCCCGGTTCGGCAGTTAAAAAAACAGCGCTCGGCGCAGGTCTCCCGACCTCGCCGCTTCTTCGACCTCCGGTCTCCTCTTTGCGTCTGATTAGGGTTCCGCGTCGAAACGCCCGTGCCGCAGGGCATCCACGTGCGGTTGTAACGAATGTGAGCGATGTAGCTTGGTGGCGATGAAATGGCGGCGGGCATTAGAGGCCTACGGAGCGGGCTCCTAACGGGCGCAAGAATCATTTTTGTAGCTCGCTTCCGATTACTCTCGCGAAAAGTCTCGATTTCGCCTCCGCATCTGGAATTGTTCGCACTAGCTCCCGCTCTGTGAAATAGGCTTTTCACAGGGGAACGACGGGGAGTGTTGCTGACTCTGTTTCCGCTTCATTATTCGGAAAGTCGAACGCCCTAGACGGCTTCGAAGAAGGGTAGGCTCGCTATGCCACTGACATCCCAGGATTCGATTCGCGAGCTAATGACTCCAACGCCAATCACGGCCGCCCCCGATTGGACGGTCGGCAAAGTGATCGACGTGATGCTCGACCGCGATGTCTCGACGCTCTTGATCGTCGACCTCCAAGGACGCATGGTAGGCATCGTATCGGAGTCGTCGCTGCTCGCCCCGGCCTTTGACCCGCAGCTTCGGGCTCACCCAATCAGCCTGCACATGCAACGCCAAGTCGCCAGCGTCGATGTGCGCGAGACGATCGAGGGGTTACTTGAAAGTTTCTTGCTCCACCGCGTACGGCATCTGCCGGTGATGGAGAACGGCCAGCCGATCGGTGTGATCAGCCGCCGCGACGTGCTGCGCAGCCTGATGTCGCGCTGAGTCCGAGCGTTGCTGGTCTGCTGAGACTATGCTTCGTCCAGTAGTTCGACTGCGGCGAACTTCTTTCCTTCAAGCATTTCTAGACTCGCGCCGCCGCCAGTGCTGACGTGAGTTACTTTGTCTTCAAAGCCGAGTTGGGCGATAGCCGCAGCGCTGTCGCCGCCGCCGATGATGCTGGTTGCTTGGCTGTCGGCAATGGCCTGAGCCACTGCTCGGGTGCCGGCGTCAAACGGTGGCATTTCAAAGACGCCCATCGGGCCATTCCAGACAACCGTCTTGGCATCGGCGATTAGCTGAGTGAATTTGTCGATCGTCTGGGGACCGATGTCGAAGCCGCTGTATCCTGCGGGGATCGCGTTCGTCGGGCAAATCTGTTTGTTGCAGTCGGCCGCAAACTTATCGCCACAGTGCGTATCAACTGGGAGTGAGAGTTTTCCGCCAGACTTCGCCAGCAGTTCTTTAGCCAGAGGCACTTTGTCGGGTTCGACGAGGCTGTCGCCAACTTGGCCGTCTTGGGCCAGGGCAAACGTGTAAGCCATCGCACCGCCGATGAGAACGCGGTCGCAAACCTTCAGCAGGTTCTCGATCACGTTGATTTTGTCCGAGACTTTAGCGCCGCCCAAAATCGCAACAAATGGTCGAGCCGGATCGCTGATCACTTCACTGAGATACTTGATTTCCTTTTCGACGAGAAAGCCGACCACTTTCGGCTTTCCTGCCATCGCTTGCGGTACTGCAACCATGGATGCATCTTTGCGATGGCAAGTGCCAAAGGCATCGTTGCAGTAGATGTCGGCGAAGCTTGCCAGTGTTCCAGCAAAAGCCGGATCGCCTTTTTTCTCGCCCGGCTGAAATCGCAGGTTCTCCAGCACAAGCACGCCACCCGGTTTCAAGGCAGCCGCTTTGGCTTGTGCATCCGAGCCAACCGTGTCGCTGGCAAATTCGACCGAGCGACCGAGAAGTTCCCCCAGTCGCTTTGCAGTCGGGGCCGTGCTGTAAGCCAAGTCAGGAGCGCCGTCAGGACGTCCGAGGTGGCTCATCAAAATTACACTCCCGCCCCGATTTAACACCGATCGAATCGAAGGGATCGCCATTTCAATCCGGCGGTCATCGGTAATGTTCTGATGATCGTCCAGTGGCACATTGAAGTCGACTCGCATTAAGACTTTCTTTCCAGCGACATCGACTTGGGAGATGTTTTTTTTCGGCATCGTGATACTCAGTAGTCAATTGAAAAGGGGGAAGTTCAGGTTGTCAGTTCGAAGATGAAGTCAAGTTTGGACGGCTATCGCCAAGAGTTCGGTTTGAACCACCTCTGAAACGCGAGAACCGGTTCCGCAGAGGCGTCGGTTCACAACTGGACAGCAGAGGCAAGCATTGACGCGGGCCGCTTAGGCGTTCGGCCGGCCAGCCTGCTGCGGCCGTACACGCTTCTGGACGTCGATTTCGATCGGTCCAAAGACCTCCTCGTGTCGCTGGATCGTTTGATACAAAGCGCCGAGTAGTCGCTTGGCAGTGTAGAAGTTGACGATGATTCGCTGATTGACCTCTACAGGACGAGCGTTCGGGCCCAGCGGATAAGCGTTCATCCCGAAGTCGATGATCACTTCTTCGGGGCTGCCGGTAACGCGGCAGAAATTGGCGTAACAACTATGGGCTTTCGACTCATCGAGTGTGAGCTGGCGATTTTGATTAGCAGCGGGATCGTCTGACATCAGCTTGGTCCTTGAGCGGTTGGGGGGAGAGGAGGCGGGTGAAAAACCGGGGCAGACAAGCAGTCGACCCGCTTCATGATCGCTTTCCGTTGTGTATCAAAGTCGCGGATTACAGAGCGATGGTCAAGACTCTACAATGCGTTTTCTGAGAGACAGAGCAGAGGGTAACTTTTCGGCCCGCGTTTCGCTGCTGAGTATCCCTCACAACCTTTGGCAGAGACAAACAATAAGTTGAAGTTGGCAGGCTGGGTAGCTTGGGTGAATCGGCTTTCGCTTTCTTGAAGGGCTACGTGTCACAGCGAGGTCTTTCATTTGCGGGTGGCCAAGCTGTTTCACTCAAAAGAGTCGCGAGCGAGTTCGAGAGTCAAGCATGGAAATGAAACGGGTCTGCATCATCAATACGGGTGGGACGATTGGAATGCGCCAATCGCCGCAGGGGCTCGTGCCGGAGCCCGGTTACTTGGCTCGGCTGATGCAGAAGATGCAGGAGTTGGCTGAATCGCCGATGCCTGACTATGCGATCGTGGAATACGACCCAGTAATTGACTCGGCGGACATGACGCCCGTGCACTGGCTGCAGATCGCCAATGATATAGCCCAAAGTTATCAGCAATTCGACGGCTTCGTCGTCTTGCATGGCACCGATACGATGGCTTACACCGCTTCGGCCCTAGCGTTCATGCTGCCGAATCTAGCCAAGCCCGTGATCTTGACCGGGTCACAGCTTCCTCTGGGCCAAGTGCGGAACGACGCGCGGGAGAATCTGAAGACCGCGATGATGTTCGCAGCCGATTATCCGGTACCCGAAGTCGGGGTGTTCTTTGGCGAGATGCTGCTTCGCGGTTGTCGCACGACGAAAGCCAGCGCCAGCCGCCTCGATGCGTTTGACTCGCCAAATTATCCACCGCTGGCGCTAGCCGAGACGAATATCGAGCTG
>JBJTQD010000755.1:0-3986 GCA_046075445.1 Planctomycetota bacterium | reverse complement strand
CGGGTTCCCAAGCGGAGCC
Organism: Planctomycetota bacterium; assembly: GCA_046075445.1. Taxonomy (GTDB): domain Bacteria; phylum Planctomycetota; class Planctomycetia; order Pirellulales; family Pirellulaceae; genus BJ22. Next base: position 3,967 of record JBJTQD010000755.1, on the reverse strand, counting down.
CGACGTTTTTTTATGCGCGGGCATGGTTGACCTGTAGGACTTTTTTCGATTAGCCCTTGGCCGGTTTTTCGTTTAGCCCGTAGCCGGAGCCCAAAGCCGCTAGGCTTTGGCGCAGGCGAGGCGATGCGCAAGTTGATCGCAAGCCCGCAAAACAGCCGCTTCTTCTTCTGTCAGCCGGGGCTTCGCGCCAGCCCCCGGTTCGGCAGATGGAACAAACGGCGCTGGGCGCAGGTCTCCCGACCTCGCCCACGGTTCGGTAACCGACTTGTTTGCTGGCTTCTCCTCACTTCCGGTGGGTGCGCACCGCGGAATGCGAGTTCATTAATCCAAATCCTCTCGGCGGATGCGACCCACCCTACCGCTCCACCGACACAAGGTCGGGTGGTGGCCAGTACGGCAGCTTTCGCTTCGTTTAGCCCGTAGCCGGAGCCCAAAGCCGCTAGGCTTTGGCGCAGGCGAGGCGCAAGTTGATCAAGCCGCAAACAAGCCAACCGCGACTCTTCTTCCTCATTGGTGGGCTTCGGACGATTCAAGCCTAACTTGCTAATCCCCGAATCAACTGCCGGCAAGCATTGATCGCGCCGGGCGGGATGGAATGATAGCCTTGGAAACTGACAAACTGGACCTCATGCCCAGCCTCCTGCAACAAATCTCGCAGTGCCTCGCCGGTCGCAAACGGCAAGATCGGATCCCACAGCCCATGCGACTGCACAACCTTCATCCGCGGACGACTCGCCGCCGCCTTTCGCCACTCGGTCTGATTGATCAGCGCACCTGACCAAGCAACCAAGCCCCCCAATGGCTCCGTCGCATGCAAAGCCACCTCGGTCGCCAGCATCGCCCCTTGTGAGAAGCCCCCAACAACCGTTCGCTCGGATGAGACGCCCCAGCGGCGCTGCAGTTCCTCAACCACGCCATTTACCAACTCCCGGCACGTCACTAATCGACTCGGTACCAAGTCCGACATCCCCGAAATATCGCTCGATTCAGCCAGCATCTGCAGCCGTACCATATCGATCGGCCACCAAGCTCGACTCATGCCTGACGGGTCCAGCGGAATCGGTGCCGCCGGAAAGACAAACGCCAGCGACTGCTGGCTGAGTTGCTCATCGTCCAGCAACTCCTCGGCGATCGGGATCAGGTCATCACCCGGCGCGCCGAATCCGTGACAAAACAGAGCCAACCCTTGCGGCGATCCCCGACTTGCCGATGGAGTCACCAATCCGCAATCCAACGCTCCGATTTGCTCTCGACGATATTCCCACATTAAATGATCTTTCCTTCCATAACGAGCGAGTCTTCGCAAGTCCGCCGTGTCGGCTTTCGCGAACTGGCCATCCTAAACCTTGCCGCTGTGCCAGCGACGAAAGCCGCCGTTGACTTGGATGACCTGTGCCGAAACGAAACTCGACGCGGGGCTCGCGAGCCACACCGCCGCCGAGCCGATGTCTTCCGGCGTCCCCCAGCGGTCCATCAATGACTGCTTCCTCGCTCGCTGCTGCCAAGTCTCCGATGCCGTTTCGCCCCACTCGGTCCGAATCCAACCCGGCGCGAGACAATTGACGCGAACCTGTGGAGCAAACGTCTGCGCTAGACTTTGCGAAGCCGCCATCACCGCGCCCTTGGTCGTCGAGAACAATTCTCCGTTGTCCCCCTCCATTCCGTGCAAAGCCTGATCCCAGCCGATGTTGATGATCGAAAATTGACCAGCCCGCTGGCCGGCTGCTCGCACCATCTTCGGCCCCACGAGCCGCGAAAGCAGCAGCGTCGACATCACATCGATACGCCACAGCATCTCCAGTTTCTCGACGAAATTCGAACCAGCCGGTGGACCGGTCAAAATGTCGGCCCCCGCGCAATTTACCCACGCGTGAATCACTCCGTTCGAAGCCCAGCAGCGATCGACAAATCCCTTCATCGATTGCGGTTCGGAAAAGTCGCAAGCGATTGGAAAGCTCGTTCCTCCACTGGCGGTAATCTCCGTGTGCGTCGCATCCAGCTCTTTGGACATCAAGCGTCCATGCAAAATCACTTTGGCTCCAGCCGTGGCCATCGACAACGCGATCGAGCGACCAATCCCGGTGCTGCTCCCCGTGACCGCAACGGTCATCCCCGCCAAGGAAAATTTCGAAGCCTGTGATTCAGTCGTCATTCCTGTTCCTCATTCTTTTCCAACGGCAACTCGTAGCAAGCCATCTCCAGATCGCTGCGCACCAGCAGCCGATTTCCCGAGAGCGCTAACGTATTCCAACAAATTCCCTTGATGGTCGGCACCTTGACCTCCCATTTCGGTTTCTCCGGCTTGGTCGGAAAGATCCCCAGTTTGCCAAACTCGGAGTGAACCACCAAGTGATCTCCAACCAGCAGTAACTGGCCATGTCCAAATTTATCGCGCAGGCTCCAGACCAACTTGCCTGTATTCAGCTCCACGCACTCCAGAAAACCGTCGGCCAACGCGTAAACATAGCCTTCGCGAATCACGGGATTGCTGAACTTCGTCGTCAGTACGCGCGAACTCTTCCAAACCGAATTTGGCTTTAAGCCCGAATCCGTCTGCGTAAACTCCAGCAGTTCACCACCCAGCCCGTACCCCTTGGTCAAAAGAACGCGGTGGTCGTCGACGTAAGTCACTTGGCAACAATTTGCCTGAGCTCCAGACGAACCGGGCCGGCTATGTTTCCACAATTCCTTGCCGCTGCTGAGATCAAACCCAAACGCAGTCCGCTCACCAACCAGCATCACTTGCCGCGTGCCGAGTAACGTTCCGCTGCTCGGCGACCCGTAAGCGATCATCTCATCGCCGCCACTCCATTTCAGATCGCCAGTTTCCTTGTCGAGAGCAAGCAAAGTCTGAAACGGTCCGCCCGTCGGCCCACCACCGGGCACGATCACCACATTGTCCAGCACCAGCGGCGATCCGGCTCGTCCCCAAGTCAGCGGCGAGCTCTCTACAAAATAATCGTAGCCATCGAGAGTCTTCCTCGCGACTCGCTCTATCTTCAGCAAGTCGCACACATCTTGTTCCCAAATCAGTTTGCCCGTGCTCCCCTCGAGACAGACCACTTTGCCCGCGGCACCTTGGGCGTATACCTTGCCAGCGACAATCGTCGGCGTCGCTCGCGGCCCCGGCTTGCCCATTCCGGCTGTATCCTCATGCCGCTGCAAGTAATTATGTCGCCATTGAAGTTTTCCGTCTTCCAGCGAGTAGCAACTGATGCACTCGTCGTTGCCCAGCTGCTCCATCGTCACTGCCCAGCCATTGACGACCGCCACGCCCGACCAGCCCTGCCCCACAGGAACTTTCCATAGTTCTCGCGGCGGCCGCGCGGACCAATCCGCCGCCAGACGCACGCCTTTGACTTCGCTGTTCCGATCCGGTCCAAGGAACTGCGGATAATCGGTTGGTGTGCTGGTTGTCAGGTCAACGGCTGTGGCTGAAGCCTCGCTAGTCGCCGCGGTAGCTTGATTCAAAGCCAAGCGATTCGTCTCGTCGACTTGGGTTGGCTGCCAGATCGGTCCGTCAAACCGCGCAATCCCCACGTCACCGTTCAACACTGGGCGAGTGAGCAGATAAAACACCGCCGGAGTGGAGAGAACCAAGAGCCCGGCAACGATTCGCCCTAAACGATTGGTTCCCGCGTACCGGAAACTCCATATGGCCCACCGCCCGACAAGGCAGAGGATTCCGATCCAAGTCCCAATGTTGACCACCCCCGGGTCAAGCCGAATCAAGGCATGCAGCCAATCGCCAGCCAGCCTGAGAAAGACCACGCCGACTACCGTTATCAAGCTGAACTGAATTGCGCGACGCGTCGCGCGTTGTCGATTTTCGCTCCAGCTTCTTTGGATCACAATGCGCACTCACGAGAACTTAGAGCCGAATGGATAACGATTATCGTTCGTTAATTCGGAAAAAAATTACTGCGGGGGATTGTCCCAAATTCATCCGTTTCAAGCAATTGGCTCG
>JBJTQD010000754.1:0-4593 GCA_046075445.1 Planctomycetota bacterium | reverse complement strand
CGTTGGGGAAACAGGCGCGTCGTGCGAAAAGGTAAAGGGAAGTCCGGCGCGGAGGAACGTCCGCGAAGCCATCGCTCCCGCCGATCGCTCGGGACCCCAGAGTCGCACGACTGAATCACCGCCGGGAATGATGCCCGCAGTGAGGAAGCTTGGCACTGCTCCATATTCTTTGATCAGCGCGATTTGATCGGTCCGCAGCCAGGTCGCATGCACAAACACCGGACGGTGATCGCGCATCCCGTGTTTCTTTACCGCCTTGGCGATCGCCCGCAACGCTTGGTCTGCGGCCGCATCGCCATTCATATGCATGTGAATCTGCAATTCGGTCGGCCAATACTTATCGAACACCGCGTCGAGCGTTTCGTCGGGGATCTGCCGGTAGCCCGAGAAGGCCCCGGTCTTTCCCGCGGGATTCTCGGTGTAGGGCTGGGTGAACCAAGCCGTATCGAGGCTGCCGTCGAGCCAAAACTTCACGCCACCCAGTCGTGCGCGATTGACGTAGCGATCGTCGAGGTCGGGCCGAGCCGCGCGGAGCTTCTCGACGACTCCGCTCGGCTGTGGGTTGTACTGCGAGCCGACCGAGTAAGCTGCCGCAATCGTATCATCCAATGCAGAATCCTTGGCTGCGATGTAGAGGTCGATTGTCAGCAGCTTTTTGTCGATCGCGTTGAGCACGATTCCGATGTCGTCATTGCCGAGTCCCAGGCCCGCCTCCATTGCGGTTGTCTGGCCATAGCTGGCCCAGACATCGGCCGCTCCGGTAATGGCCCGGGCGGCGAGTTCGCCGGTGAAAGGCGGGCGCTTGGCCCGCACGGCATTCAGCGCCGTCTCTTCCATCGGTCCGAGCAGCGATTTGCCGTCCGATCCGCGCGTGAACATTCCGCCCGTAGGGTCAGGAGTATCAGCCGTGATCCCGGCAGCTTTGAAAGCAGCAGCGTTGGCCGCGCCGAGATGTCCCGACGAGTCGACGACCATCACCGGACGATCAGCGGAGATCTGGTCGAGTTCCGCGCTGGTGGGCGGGCGACCTTCTTTCATCGATCGGGCCTGATAACCAAAGCCGACGATCCAAGCATCGGCTGGAGTCAGCTCGACTTGCTTCTTCATCCGAGCGACCAGCTCGGCGATATCAGCGCAGTTAAACAGATTGGCATCGACCAGATTCTTGCCGAAGTAGACGAAGTGTCCGTGCGTGTCGATAAAGCCGGGGAGCAGCGTCTTGCCAGCGAGGTCGATTTGTTTGCTGTTTGCACCGGCGAGTTTTTGAGCTTCCGCCAGAGTCCCGGCAAAGAGGATCTTGCCATCTTGAACGGCGAGGGCCTCGACGTACTCCGGGCTTGGTCCTCGCATGGTGAGGATATCACCGCCGTGGTAGATGACCGCTGGTTGCTGAGCAAAGGCTGAAAACAGCGAACTCGTCAGCGTCAGGGCGAAGACCATCAGAAGAGTCAAGTTGCGGCGCATGAAACCTCACCTTTCAGAGCAAAATCACTGAGTGTCTGACCGAATTTGGGGTTTTAATCTAGCTTTGGGTACCTCCAAACTCAACAAGCACCAAAGGGCAAAACATCGAAATCGCTGCGTTTCTGAGGCTTGAGCCGCCCCGAAGGCCGAGCCTCAAAGCTGGGCAGCATCAGCTTGGAATTGATCGCTTTTCGGCATTTTGATACCCGACTCGGTGGATCAATCCATTTTATAGGGCTCCCTTCCCGGAGTGCGCTTGTGGCTCGAAAGATCATTTGGACGATCGCCATTAGTTTATCGCTGCTGCTGGTTCGCCCCGGTCTAGCTCAAAGCCCGACCGGCCAGTTTTCACCGCCAGTGGATCCCGCCGCCACCTTGCCCGAGGCAGGTTCGGCAGGCAATCAGTGGTTGCTTCAGGAGAGCGCAGCTCCACCCGCGACCGCGCCGCCGGATTCTCAACCTTCCGCCACCGATTCCGATTGGGCTCCCGGCGTGTTCAGCAATAGCCGCCTGCAGCTCTCGGGAAACATATCGATTGTCGGGATCGCGGGTACGGATCGAGCATTCGTTCCGTGGAATCCGCTGTTCATGCTCCCCGCCTCGCCGTTCGGACTATCGACCAATACGCTTGAGATACACGGACGACAAAGCAGCCTCCAAGCGATCTTTCAAGGTCCTCAAGTTGGTGAGTACCAGACCGGTGCGCTCTTTAAGGTCTACCTTCTGGCCAACAGTCTGACCTCGGACACCTATGGTTTGCTTCCTGTGGTCGCGTTTGGAGAAATCAAAAATGATCGCTGGCGGTTCTCGGGAGGATTACAGCCCGATCTCTTCGCCCCGCGTGATCCGTTCGTAATCCCCAATGTGCTGCTCGGCGGCTCTGGAAACCCGGGAACATTTCGTGGCCAACTCCGCGCCGAGCGCACTTTCTGGAACGACGATACCTCGGCGTTGAAGTTGCAGTTTGCCCTGAGCGATCCATTGACCACGATTCTGATCGATTCCAGTCGCCGCACGACCGAGTCGAATGGTTGGCCAAACGTGGAAGCTCGACTCCCTTGGAGTATTGGCCCCGAGGTCGATTTGGCTGGTGGTCGCACCGAGCGGGTTGCTGAACTGGCGGTTGCCGGTGTCGTCGGCCAGATTCGCACCACGCGACTGGTGTTCGACCTTGAAGACTTGGAAGACCCGACGAATGTCCGAAACGTCATCGATGTCTGGGGCCTATCGGTCGATGGTAAGTGGAACATCGGTCCGCGCTGGGGAGTGGCGGGAGAATTCTTCACCGGCCAAGCGATCGGCAATTACGCGGCCAATATCTTTCAGTCGTTCAATCCCGACACGTTCCAGCCGGTGCGTGGCTCGGGTGGCTGGGGTGAGCTCTTTTTCTATTTGAGCGACCGACTGCATGTTCACTCCGGATACGGTATCGAGTCGCCTCAGCGGGCCGCGCTGCCGATTGCCTCGGGGATCGCCCGCAACGAGACCTGGTACACCAATTGGGTCTGGGACATGAACAAGACGGTCCAACTCAGTTTCGAGGTCGACTACCGGCAGACCGATTTTGTGAGTTTGCAGAGTGGTTCCGGGGCGCTGTTCATCAGCCAGTTCCTTTGGCGGTTTTGATGCTCTGGCCGCGCGGTGCGGGAATGAAGACAACCTGAGCGGGTCGGCGCTAGCCGCCGGTGAGAGTGAATGAGGGAGCTGGGGGTAAGCGGGGGTTTTTGTGGCAGGGCGGTTTTGAGGCTCTGGCCCCCTCGCCCCCAGCCCCTCTACCCAAGGGGGGCGAGGGGAGGAAGAGTTGTTGGTTGTGCGCTGCTGGTGCGAGGAAGCCTGCCCGGGTCAGCGTTTTATACTCAAACAGCTTTCAATACTCAAACAACTTCGTGTCGCCAAAGACCGAGTCGAGCAAGCGATTGTCGTTGCTTCGCCCGGCAGTGAGGGCGAGTTCGCTGCCGCCGATTCGAACTCGGCCGATCTCCTCGGCAACGAAGCCGAAGCGGTCGCCGGCGGCCGACGATCCGCGAACGCTGCCCCCGATAGTAATTGAACCAATCCGCGAAAATCGGCGCGAGGAATCTTCGGTTCCGCTGGCGAGTACTTTCTCGTAACGGTCGCCGGCAACGCGGTAAGTCCCAGCCCCCAATTCGCTGGCGATCCACGACCCGCCGACAGTGACCGAGCCGATTTGGGCATCGGCGTTATCTGAAATATCAGTGAACGCGCCGCCAAGGGAGCCGGCTTTGATGCTCGCGCGTTCAACATTGCCCGCAACATTGATCGTCCCAATCGCGAGATTGGCAGATCCGCGAGGCCGGATCTGACCGCGAGCTGCGATGATCGCGGAGTTACTCGAGTTGCCTCGTACGTCTCCTCCGATCGTCAGGTTATCGATCGCATTTTTAGAGAGGATGGCCCCATTAAATAGATAGCTTCCCGAGGTCGAGTCGACTCCTGCCAGAAGCGAGCCCCCAAGTGCAAGATTGGTGACGTTATTTACCATAATGACTCCGCAAAAGACGGCGTCAGCTGAGCCGCTGGCGTTGCCACCCACAAGGTTTCCGCCAACCGTTAGGTTGGTGACATTCCCCGCATCGATCGCCCCGGATCGAAAATTCCTCGTGCTGCTGCTACCGCCAAGGACGTCGCCAGCAATCGACAGTGTCGTGACATCGGGAAGAAGAATATAGCCGCTGTTAAACTGGCCACTTCCGCTCAGGCCCTTGAGGGCTGCCGGGAGGCCGTCAGCCCGCCCACCGACCGTGAACCGTTCCAATTTTGTCCCTGAGCAGATAACCATTCCGCTGTAGGGTCCCGAGCCTCCAGCAACTCGGCCTTCCACATCAATCGTCGCCGCTCGGTCAACGTCGAAGATGAATAAATTACCACTGTATTGTCCCGAGCCGCCGAGGATATCTCCCCCGATCCGCAGCGCGCCTCCGCGACCCGCATCGAGATTGCCAAGCGTTATCACACCGCTGTATTCCCCCGAGCCGCCTCGCAAATCTCCGCCGATGGTAATGTTGCCAGCGATGTTGCCCACTTGAATGGAACCACTTGATCGAGCAATTCCGCTAATGCTGCCCCGGACCGTTAGTGATGATAAATTCGCGGCGGCGAAGAGTGCCC
>JBJTQD010000753.1:0-3179 GCA_046075445.1 Planctomycetota bacterium | reverse complement strand
ATTCACAGCAAGCGTCGTTTGGATGTAGCTGCTGGTGGGACTGGAAAGCAAACCGCGCTGGACAATCTTTCCCGTTGGATGCAACTGAATCCACTGCACGGCCGATCGGCCATCGGCGTTGACGGCCTGCGAGAACCAAATGTGTTCATTCTGAAAAGCGATCACTTTCGGATTGCGATCTCCGGATGCCGTCTTTTGCTCGCTTCCCTTTTGCGGCGACTGCGGGGGAAAACCGATGAACTCCAGTCCATGCTCGGTCGAACTGACCTCCTCGCATCGGGGCGTCCCGTCTTCGGCTGCCGTAATCCGGCGGACGATGAACCGCTCGTCGGTCACGGCCAGGAAATAGAGGTCATCCACCGCGTCCTGCATCATTACCGGATTTCCGATATTGCCCGAAAAGTGATAGACGGTCGCAGGCTGTCCCGCTTTCACCTCGGACATCTTCAGCACGAATGTTTGCTCCGGTCCACCGGGAAAGGAGTAGCCAATCCACTTGCGGCTGTAGGCGATTGCACCTCCGTCGACGCCCTGTGGAGCGGGAACGGGGTAGGTGTACCAAACTCCCCGCGGGTCGCTGCTGGCCGAGATCGAAATGTTGACCGGCTTGAGTTTCTCCTTATCCCAAGGATTCCACAGGTCGAAACCAAACACTTTGTTGTGCGGATCAAAAAAGAGATTGGGGTCGATCCCGCCATTGAAGGCGGCTTGAGTCACACCGTCGACGTAGTTTCCGTCCTTGTCGTAAATCACTAGTCCGTCGTTCGTGCCGTGAAAGACGAAACCTCCACCGACTGCGATCTGCGGATCGACTTGGCGGTAGCCATCTTGCGAACCATCGAAGATGAAAGCGTCGGCATTCTCACGCTGCATGCCTCCCTGTTTTCGCTGATGCCCCGGCACGCCATCGTTGAAAGTCTCCTTCTTCAGCGGCTGGATCACTTCGCTCCGCACTGGCTGGTTACTTGGAGCCGGCCGATTCCCGCGGCGCCGCTGTTTGGCTTGCTCTTGAGCCGAGCTGTGAGTCTCGCAAAAAAAGCAGGACAGAAATGCCAACAGGAGGCAGAAGCGAAGCCTAACCAAAAAGAACATGAGAACATCCTTCAAAAACGGTAGCAGGACGAGAGCCCGAAAAAATTCGGCTTTAAAGACGACTCTATCCTGACAGACCGAACAACGATGAGCAAATCGGTCACTTCCAAATCAGCGCCCCGTCACGAACGACAGTACGCGACTTGCTTTTTTCAGTCGCCAAACCGGAGGCCAGTGCGAAGTTCCGGCAGACGAAGAGAAAAAACGCTGGCTGACGCCTCAAGCTAGATCACTCGTATCGCTGAGCTAACTTGCACTTCACCTCGCCTAACGGCTACGGGCTAAACAAAAAACAAAAAACAAAGAACGTCTAACCGACAACTATCTCCCATGCTCTCTCTCCGACCTCTGCGTTCTCTGTGTTTCCATCTGTCTTTCATCCGCAAAGAGTTGTCCGCATGCTCTACGTTCCAGCCGGACTATTTAGTCGGCAGCGGCACCCATCCGGCAACTTGCAGAATCCAAACGAACCAGTACGCAAGCAGGCCCGAAACGGGAATGGTGAAGAGCCAAGCCCAAGCCATTCGCTCAACGACGGTCCAGTTCAGTGCGCCCCAGCGTTTGGCCGCGCCGACTCCCATGATTGAGGAAGAGATATTGTGTGTCGTCGAAACGGGGATCCCGAAATAGGATGCCAGCCCAATGATGGTTGCGGAACTGGTTTCGGCGGCGAAACCATGAACGGGCTGAAGCCGAACCATCTTGTGCCCTAGTGTCTTGATAATCCGCCAGCCGCCGGCCGCCGTGCCGGCAGCCATCACCACTGCACACATCACTTTGATCCAAACGGGAATCTCCAGCGATCCGCCGGCTTTGCTGATCCGCAGGAACTGCATACTCTCAGGCAGATTGTCCATCAGCCCTTGGTCCGTCCCGGCAACCAGAGCCAAGGCGACAATTCCCATCGTCTTCTGTGCGTCGTTGGTGCCGTGCATGAATCCCATCCCCGCAGCGCTGGCCAACTGCAGCTTGCCAAACACAGCATTTACCCACCGCGGCTTCCATTTTCGCAGCAAAATGTAAAGGAATCCCATTACGGCAAAACCAGTCAGGAATCCTGCCGCAGGCGAAGCGAACATCGGAATGACAACCTTCCAAAGCAAACCTTTGCCCATCCACCAATGCTCAGAACTGGGCTGTGACCAAATCACGACATCCCAGCTGCGGGCTGCGGCAACGGCCGCGCCAACCAAACCTCCAACCAGCGCGTGACTGGAACTGCTCGGCATTCCCCAATACCAAGTGATCAGGTTCCAGATAATTCCGCCCAATAAGGCACAGGCGAGCACTTCTTGGGTCACGACCTCAGTCTGCACCAGCCCCGAGGCGATGGTCTTCGCCACAGCCGTTCCCCAAAGGGCGCCGATCAGATTCGTAAATGCCGCCAGCATGACCGCTTGGCGCGGCGTCATCACTTTGGTGGCAACCACGGTAGCGATCGAATTAGCCGTATCATGAAAGCCGTTGATGTATTCAAAAATCAGCGCAATCAGGATCACGATCAAAATCAGTGTCATTGTTAACCCGCAACGATTGATTAAAGAGCAAGTTGAACCCATCGCTCCGCAGCGACTAGGGTGATCGCTTAATTGTTCTTAAGCGTGATGTGCATGATTGCATTTGCCGCATCGCGACAGCGGTCGATCACCTTTTCGAGGAGGTCGTACAGGTCGCGAACCATCATCGCCTGAATCGGCTCGTACTTGCCTCCGTAAACCTCTCCGAGCAGTTTAAGGATCACGTCATCCGCAGCGCTTTCGATCGTCTGCATCCGCTCGTTCATTTCCTTGACGACTTCCAATGACGGATTGCGACGGAGCAGTCGCACCATTTCCGAAAGGGTTTTCGTTGCCCTTTGAATTAGTTCGGTCTGAGCGGAAAAGTCGACATCCCGCATCCGCTGAGGTGCAAGGTTGAACCTCTCCGCGAACTTTTCAATCGTCTTACAGGTGCGGTAGAGAGCATAGGAGAGCATTTCAATGTCTTCGCGCTCCAAGCCGGTCACAAATGTGTTGACCAGTTCTTCGCTGATCTGGTCCGTGATCCGCTTGTCCTTGCCGCGAGAGACAGCGAACTGGTCCAGCGGG
>JBJTQD010000752.1:0-5072 GCA_046075445.1 Planctomycetota bacterium | reverse complement strand
CGACAATCTCAGTGCAATCCTCGGCCGAGAAGCCGCGGAGTGGCTGGCCATTGAGATCGCACAACTCGATCCGCACCGATCCGGCGGCTGAGGTAGAGTAATTGAGCCGGAGTTGTGTGCCGCTGAATTTTAGCGGTCGCGTCAGGAGCTGTCCGCCCTCGGCATCGGCCTGGGCCGAGGCGAGTCCATCGAGCCGAAACGTGTACCGCCGCAAGTGAACGTCGGCCTGGGCGTAGTTCTGCACGACGTAAAGCGACATCTCGGACGGGCCGGTCGGGACGAGGTTCAGCGCTGGAAAGTTGGAACGCGAAATCCAGTTCTCATAACCAATCCCTGGCCGCACTAGCGAGCCGAGAAACGTGCGGTCCATCTTCCGGCCGCCGCGCGAACTCAGCAGCACGACGTCCGACGCCTCGCGCCGCGTCTCTTCGCGGTACTTTGGGTCGAGCGAGAGCGCAATCGCCTGCTGTTCCGTGAGCACTTCGCGACCGATCACCAACCGCGCGGCCGTGCTGAGATAGAGATGCGGGGCGCGGAAGTAAGGAGCCGTTTGATTGATGTACAGATGTTCGCGAGGCGCACTGCCGAAATCCATCTCTCCTTCGCTGGTCCAGTGGATGAAATCCTCCGAGCGAGCGCGGCTGATCGTTCGATACCCGGCGAAGTCTCCTCCGGTCCACGTGCGAAAGTAGCAGAGATAACACTGCTCGGCCGGCGACCAAAACGACACGTTCTGCGAGTCGAACACCCCTTCGGTGAAGACCGGCTGGTCGCGCAGTGGTTTCCAGTGAATCCCATCGGCCGAGACATAGGCGAACAGTCCACCTTTAATTCCACCCAGCGCCTTGTAGCGCTCAGCTTCCGGCACCCCCGGCCGAGTGTCGATGAAGGGGCTGAAGTTATGCACGGCAAAGTCATTTCGCTCGTTAGTCAGAACAATGTTGTTGTCGCGATTGCCGGCAACCTCAAACAACCCCAGCGAAGGTTTGGTCCAGTGAATTCCATCAGCCGACTCGGCATAAGCGGTCGCCTGAAAGCCGAGGTCGCTGTCGCTGCCCAGCCCGGCGCGATAATAGAGCTGATAGCCGCGTTCCGAGTGAAGCACCGTCGCGTAAGTGCAGTGCTTCTCCTCCCAGGCCGGCTGGTTGAACTGCAGGACCGGTCCCCGGTCGACCGGCGCGTGCAACACCAGCCGCACGTTGTCGAGCGATTCGATCAACTGCCGATCGACCAGCAGTTCGCGGCGACTGCCCAGTTCAATTGGCTCGCTCTCCTGCCTCGCCCCTTCTAGCGAAGCCGTCAGCAAAAGCCCAAACAAAACCCCCAGCAGCTTCAATTGCACGGCGCTCATTCGTTATCCACTCACTTTCACTGCCAAAACAAAACCCCTTCCCTGCTTCCCCCTCCGTGCCTCTGTGCCACCGTGAGAGACCTCTTCTTCGCTTTTTCCCAAGGCGAGACTTGAGAAGCTCTACAGTTCCGACTCAATTCTCCCAGTCGCCTAAACACCAAGGTGGTTCAGCAGCAACTGCCGGATATCGGTCGGTACAACTTCAGCCCCCTCGACTAGATCGGAGCGTGTTGTGATAAAAACCGGCGACTCGTCCCGTGATGCCGCAGGTAAACCATGCGAGCCACGAACCAGCTCGCCGCTGGTCGGGATCACATCCATCAGATAGCGCTGACCGAGCTTCTTCTGCAGCAGCTTCCAAGCGATCTTGAGCTTGGGAAACATGAGCTTGGGATCGAGCACCAGTTCCGCTGGGTCGTACCCTGGCTTGCGATGAATATCAACCGTCGGTGCGAAGTCCGGACGACGGGCTTCGTCCAGCCAGTAGTAATAGGTAAACCAGGCGTTCGGCTCGGCGAGCGCTATCAGCTCGCCTGAGCGCGCGTGATTGAGATGAATTTCGGCTGCATCGGACTGGCCATAGACTCGGGCGACTCCTGGCGTGCGTGCGATTAGATCGCGAACGGTATTCAGCTTTGCCGAATCGTTGACATAAATGTGTGCCAACTGGTGGTCGGCTACGGCGAAGGCCGCGCTAGCCCCGGCGTCGAGTAGTTCCCGGCCGAGTTCGACTCGCACGCGAAGCAGGCCCGCCTCCCGGAGCACGCGATTGAGATGCACTGGTCGCGTGACGCGCGTGATGCCGTATTCGCTGAGCAGCACCACCTGTGTACCGCGAGCCTCATAGAAACCGATCAGTTCGCCCACGACCTGATCGATCGCCCGCAAATCACCGGCGACCTTGGCGAGATCGGGGCCATGCCGCTGTAGCCCGTAGTCCAGATGCGGCAGGTAGACGAGCGTCAGTGTCGGCGCAAGCTTTTCGGCGACTCGCTTGGCGGACTGGGCAATCCACTCGGAGGATTTAATCCCTGCGCCGGGCCCCCAGAACTGAAACAAGGGAAAGGTGCCGAGCTCGCGCTGCAGTTCATCGCGGAGTTCGGGTGGAGCCGAGTAGATATCGGGCAGCTTGCGGCCATCGCTGGGATACATCGGCCGGGGAGTCAGGCTGATGTCGACCGTCGAGTACATGTTGTACCACCAGAAGAGGTTGGCACAGGTGAACTTCGGGTCGAGCCGTTTCGCTTCGTCCCAAATTTTATCGCCCGCGACCAGCTTGTTTGCTTGCCGCCAGAAGCGGACTTCGCACTCGTCGCGAAAGTACCAGCCATTGCCGACGATTCCATGTTCGCTCGGCCAGCGGCCCGTAAGGTAAGTCGCCTGCACCGAACAGGTGACAGCCGGGAGCACGGGCGCGATGGTCGCCAGTTTTCCGCGGCGACAAAACTCAGCGATCCGCGGCATCTCGGGGCCGATTAGCCCCGGAACAAGCCCGACAACATTGATAACAGCGGTTCGTTGCATCTCGCCATTATTGATTCGATGACGATTACTGAAAAGCGGATTGGGCAGTGGGCACCTCGCTACCGGAATCGCCCCAGTCCCAGTCTCCTTTGATAGCGGCGGAATCGAAAGGTCGCCACCATTCAATTGCCACGAAGGAATCGCAGTCGAGCAGCCGCCGCACCTGAAAAAATCATCTTCTCCGGGGTGGAGCAGATTGCCTGTGTCTAGGCCAAAGTCAATTGGCCAAACACATTGTCGTCACTGGTCGTCGCAAAATTCGCCGCGAGGCCATCCAGTAATTGCCGCTGCAGAGGCCGGTCGACCACAAATTCTCCAACCGTATAGACACCGCCTCCGATTCCCTTGCCTCCGGCTGTCGCGATCGCCAAATTCCTTTCGATTTTCGTGCGCTTGACCATTGCCGTGGCAGCAGGCGTCTTCTCTTCCCCTGGATTGCCGTTGAAAATTCCGCCTCCATGAGCAGTCGCATTGGAGCTGCCGCGAGTTGTCGCCGCGCGGTTTTGAGTGAGGGACGTGCGATCCACAAACAACAAGGCGACCGCCTCATCAGCATAAACGGCTCCATTGAAAATGCCGCCTCCATAAGCATTGATCCCGCGAGCTTCGTTAAGCGCCACTTCACTTTTGGAGACCGTCAGCATCCCGCCACTTGTGCTCGCAATGCCTCCGCCAAAAGAGCGGCCGAGTCCACCATCCTCCGACAGACCAATCGACTGGTTCCATTTCAGCTGGCTTTCCATGACAATGCCGACACTTTGAGCGTTCTGAATACCGCCGCCTGCAACATCGCCAGCGGCAGCCCAATTTGCCAGCAGCTTGGAGCCTTGCACGACAAACAAAGAACCATGGCTATAAATCGCTCCTCCTCCCGCGGTTGACGCAGCGCTCGCAGCGGCCGAGTTTTCACTCAAGCGGCAATCCAACGCGACGAGTTCGCTGGCACTGTTATCGACTGTTCCAGGCCTGGCGGCGAGTGCTCCCCCAAACGCTTTCTGGCTCCCCTCTCCGATCGCTTTATTACTTGAGAACTCCGATTTCGTCACGCTGGCCGCACTTCCTCCAAAGGTCGCGACAGCGCCACCATAATTGGTCGTGCCGCCGGAAACCTGATTGCTGGTGAACACGGCATTTTGAATGAATGCTTTAGAGTTCGTGACAGAAGCAATCGCGCCTCCAAAGGAATACCGAGTCCCGCCAGCGGCAGAGTTGCCGACGAACGTGCACTGAGAGAGCCGCAGAACCGCATTTTCCGTATTCACAATCGCTCCACCGCCCACAACATCAGCGAGTGACTCATTACCTTGATCAACCGCCCGATTATTTCGGAAGGTGAGATCCTGCACGCGCAATTGACTCATGAGATTCAGGATCCCGCCTCCGCGCACCACTTTGATGCCAACGTTTTCCTGTTGAGTTGACAGACCGTCGGCTACTGTAAAGCCGCGAAGAAAGACCTCGCCCGCGTGGGTGTTCACCTTGAATACCCGGCTGAGCGAATTGCCACTGATGGTCAAGCGGTTTTCACCTGGCCCCACCAGTCGCAAAGCGTCTGTGATCTCCAGCTGGCCGGAAGTCAGAGCGACAGTTCCTTGCAAGCCAACCCGAACACGGACCACGTCTGGCCCCGGATTGATATTTGCCTGCTCGATTGCGGCTCGCAGCGAGCCCGAACCGTTGTCGGCCAGATTCTGCACCAGAAAGGTACTGAGTACCGTTCGGTCCTCAAGTTTCTCGTAAACGTTTGCCGCCTCAGTTCCCATCCTCTTTGTAAGCGCTTTGACCGTCTCGTCGCTGTTACCAAACAACCGAAAAAACTTTTTCAACATGAGCTTGTCTCTTCAACAAAAAATTAAGGTGTTATCGTCATGCCGTCCATTGGCTTGTCAGAAAAGGACAAGGCAAAGCAGTACGGTCTGCTACCAAACCATCCTAGTTGGTCTCAGGCCATCGCGGGACAAGAAAAGGGGGCGGCCCGGGGCGGGCCGTGGGTGAGGGGGTCAGAGGCTCAATTCCGCCTGCCTTCCAACCACCGCTGGTCGTCACCACGCTCCGCTTAACCTTCGTCGATTGTTTCGATTCAGGAATGACAAGCACAAGGGCGGAATGCCCCTCGCCTACTCGAGATAGGGCAGCTTGTCCGTGTGATGGCCAATCATCTTCCACTTGCCAGCTTCCTTGCGAAACACGCTTGTGG
>JBJTQD010000751.1:0-2174 GCA_046075445.1 Planctomycetota bacterium | reverse complement strand
TCGCCATCTTCCAAGCCAGTTTGCTTCTTCAGCATCTGGTCGGAAATCCCTCGGTTGCCGATGAATTCAACTGAGGTGATCAAGTCTTTCTCAACGACCTCAACCGTAATCACCAGCCCTTCCGTTGTTCGTTCAAGGTAGGGGCCGTTGATTCGCTTGATCTCTTTCATCCGCCAAAGTTGATCGACGTCTTGCTGGAGTTGGTCGGGATCGAAGTAACGACCCGGACGGGTTCGGATGTTTCGCGTGATGTAGTGCTCGGGTAAGGTCTTGTTGCCCTTGATCACGACCTTGGAAACGACCTCTCCAGAACCAGCCCCCGCGACGCGTTGATTGGCTGGGGTGAGCAGGTCGTCTTGCAGAGCCTCACTCAGACTGCGGTCAAAGCTGGGCGGAGACTTGATGTCAGGGCTTTGGAATCGCATCATCCCAGCGGGGGTTTCCAGCGTATGAGGTTCGAGCAAGGAACAGCCGCTTAATAAACAAGCCGCCCCTGCGACGAGCCATAGCTTCACAAGCGTTAGCCAAAGCCAACTCAGTGAATGCTCGCTTTTGCTGAACGAACCAGCACCCAGCGTGTTCGCCGGTGCGCTATTAAGTCCTGTTCCAGCAGACTGGAATACGTGGCCTGATGACATTTCGCGGTCCTTCCATTGACCTAAAACTTGAGCGGATTTTCGCTCGAGCGGTTAATTACAGAATGATTTCCAAACTCACAAGGTGAATTCAGAGCCCCTGCCCAAAGGTAACTGCAGTCCCCCCCTAAACCGGCCCTCGCGAGGAATTCTGGGGAAGCGATACGCGGAAATCACCCGTCCGGTTCGGAATTACCTAAAAAGAGCTCACTCGCTCGCTAGCAGCGGCAGCGTTGATCACGGTCAATGCGGACTATGCACCGCAGCTTTGAGACAACTAGGAGCTTTGCGGCAACTGGGGCCCTTGGGAAGCAGCCAGCACCAACAGCAAAGCACCCCAACCCACTTCCTCCCCATTCCCACTCCTCTTCACCTTTGACCTCTTACCTCTTCACTCCTCTTCACTCCTCTTCACTCCTCTTCACTCCTCTTCACTCAGCGTCCTCTGTGTCTCTGTGTTTTCCTACTTCTTCCCCACGCAGTTCCAACCGAAACTGATACTCGTCGAACGGTTGATAGGTATCCGTAATCGTTCTGACTCCGCCCGTCATCTGGCAACCAAACTTTTGATAGAAGTTGTGGGCCCGCGAGAAACGAGTATCCGACCAGAATTCCAGGCGGCGAAATCCTTGCTGGTGAGCCCAATCGACGGCCGTTTGCATCAGCTCCCGCCCCCAATTGCCCCCGCGCAAAGATTGGTGAAGGTAAAGCCGTTTAAGCAGGCAGATGCTGACCGGATCGTTGAGGACATCGTCCGAAGGTGAAACCGCAACCGTCCCGAAGATCCGCCCCGACTCTTCCAGCACCCAGAAGGCTCCGCCTTGGGCCGTGAAATTTTTTTCGAGGTCTAGCAGGTCGCTGTCGCAATTGTCGAGACAAATCGTGTCGCCATACTCGCGCAGGATATCGGCAATCAACCGCACGATTTGCGGCTGGTCCTTTCTCTGGGCGAGTCGAATTTGCATGGAAAATCTCGGATAGTTCAAAAGGGCCGAATCGCCCAAAAAGTGAAGCAGCGCCAAATAAAAAAAGGCGGTCTGACTGACCGCCTTTCAAATCGATTACCCGGGGATTTCCGCGGGCTCCTACAGGCTGGTTCGCCTGCAGACTAAACGCTGAATGAACTGCCGCAACCGCAGGTCCGCTTTGCGTTCGGGTTGAGGAACTGGAAGCCACGTCGCTCGAGGTCGTCGTAGTAATCGACCGAGGTGCCATCGAGAAACAATGCACTTTTGCGGTCAACGACGATCTTCACGCCGTGCTGCTCGCTGACCGTGTCGTTCTCTTCGTCGTACTGCGTGTCGATGTTGAGGCTGTAGTTGAAGCCGCTGCAACCACCACCAGTCACAGCAACCCGCAGCATGGCTTCGCCACCATGTTGGCCGTCGACAATAAACTTCTTGACTTCGGCAGCAGCCTTTTCCGTCAGGGTTACACTCATTCGAAACAACTCCAAAGCAGTTGAAAAAAGACGTGGATGTCAGTTGAAGCCGCAAACTTTGCGGACCGTTCTCCTGCACTATCATTTTTCGTCATCTA
>JBJTQD010000750.1:0-706 GCA_046075445.1 Planctomycetota bacterium | reverse complement strand
CGATTGTCGCATCTTGACTCGTTACGATGAGAACTTTTTCAGCTCGGCTTTCTTCGGCACGCTCCATGAAGCTGGCCATGGGATTTACGAGCAAGGACTGCGCAGCGAGTACTACGGTCTACCGCCCGGACAGTACTGCAGCTTGGGACTGCACGAGTCTCAATCGCGGCTTTGGGAAAATCTCGTCGGCCGCAGCCTCGGCTTCTGGCAACATTTTTGGCCTGAGGCAACTCGGCTCTTCCCCGAGGCACTGCAATCAACCTCTGTCGAGGAATTCTGGCGTGCCGTCAACTCCTCTGCTCCCTCATTGATTCGAGTTGAGGCTGACGAAGCGACTTACAATCTGCATATTGCTTTGCGGTTTGAGCTTGAGTCGGCCTTGATCAACGGGGGCTTGGAGGTCAAAGACTTGCCTGACGCCTGGTCTGACAAATACCAGCAGTACCTCAATCTGCGGCCGGCTGATGATGCCGAAGGGGTGCTCCAAGACATTCACTGGAGCGCCGGTCTTTTCGGTTACTTTCCGACTTATACACTCGGTAATCTCTACGCCAGTCAGTTGCTTGCCGCGGCGGAGCGAGACCTTGGACCGCTTGAGCCCCAGTTTGCCAGGGGAGAATTTGTTTCCCTGCTAGATTGGCTGCGGAAACATGTTCACGAACTGGGGCAGACGAAAACTGCGGCTGAGATTGTCGAAGCCGCGAGT
>JBJTQD010000749.1:0-1384 GCA_046075445.1 Planctomycetota bacterium | reverse complement strand
CACCGGTACAAAGCGAAGCTGACCCGGCGAACTCCAACATTCGTGGTACCCTGGCGATGGCTCTGCCCGCCAATAACCCCAACGGCGGCACCAGCCAGTGGTTTGTAAATATGGCTAACAACTCGTTCCTCGACGCTCAGGACTTCACTGTCTTCGGGCGAGTGGTTGGCGAGGGAATGGCTGTGGCTGATCAGATTCACGAGTTGGAAACCTTTAATCTCGTTGGCCTGACAACGCTCTCGGCCCTGACCGATACGCCATTGCGAAACTACGATAATTTCTCGAAGACGATTCAGGGCACGGTTTCGATCACCAGCGGCTCGAACATTGTGGTCGGTACGGGAACCAAGTTCACCACCGATATTCCCTCCGATCAGCGAATCAAAATTGGCACTCAGCTGTTTACCGTCTTAAATGTCGTCTCGGATACCCAGTTGAATCTGGTCGCCAACTCGACCCAGACCCAAACCGGGGTGACGGGCCAAGTAAATACGGTGCCAGCCAAGGCAAATTACGTGCTGATGAACAGTATTTACAAATTGAACCGGCCTTAAGCGATCTTTTTTAACGCTTTTTGGCACGCAAGATCTGGCTTGTCTTTCCCTTGACCCAGCGGTATTCTCCCGCGAAAATTGATGGACTGTGAACCATCACCCTTCGGTTTCCGTATGGAACCGAAATTGGCTATCTGCACCTCAACGTCATGGAGACATCATGAATAAAGTCGCTTCCATCGCCGCTGTTTTGGCCCTTGTTGTCATGGGCGTTTACTTTTTTAATGGCTCGAATCCAAAGAGCAACAATTCGGATAACTTGACCCCAGCTGGGCTGACCTCGGCCGGCCTGACCTCGGCTGAAGGCAAATCTTGCTGCAGCGAATCGGGCAGCGAAATGGTCTCGACCGGCACCGGCAGCTGCTGTGCAGACAAGACCGAAATGGTCAAAACCGAAGCTGGCGCGAGCTGCTGCAGCGAAAAGTCTGCATCATGCTGCAGTGAGAAGAGCGAGATGGTGAAGACTGAAGCTGGTGCGAGTTGCTGCAGCGAGAAGACCGCTGCTTGCTGCTCGGAAGGAAAGTCGGAAGTCGTTGCCACGGGTGCTGAAGCCAAGACCTGTCCTTGCCAAGCTGGCAAGACTGAGACCGTGACGACTGGCGCCGAGAAGGAAGAATGCCACGGCGACTGCGAAAGCGGTTGCTGCCAAGAAAAGAAGGCTGAAGGCGAAGTTGCCAAGACCGAAGGCGGCGAAGGCAAGTAAGCTGGTTGGCTGAAGAAGCTGAATTCAATTGAAACCCTACTGCGAGAATTTTGCGGTAGGGTTTTTTTGTGCGCTGGAGGAAACGGCACGCTTGGCGCGGAAACGGGGCGCTCGGCGCGGGTCTCCC
>JBJTQD010000748.1:0-2817 GCA_046075445.1 Planctomycetota bacterium | reverse complement strand
CTCAGGGGATTCAGGGGACGTGCACTGCGAGCTAGGTCAACTGCGAGCTAGCTCAACTGCGTGCTCGCCCAGTTGCGTTTTGCAGCAGCTTAGCCCAACGCAACGGTCACGGTTTTGGTCTCGAGGTAAGCCTTCAGTCCGTCCTCGCCCAACTCCCGGCCTTGCCCGGAAATCTTGAAACCGCCGAAAGGAGCAGCGGCATCGAAGACATCGTAGCAGTTCACCCAGACGGTTCCCGCCTTGATTTCGGCGGCGAGATTGTGGGCGCGGGCGATATCCCGAGTCCAGACGGCGGCAGCCAAGCCGTAGATCGTGTTGTTCGCTCTGGCGACCAGATCGGAGTCATTGCGGAATTTGAATACCGACATCACTGGGCCAAAAATTTCGCGTTGAGCGATTTCCATCTCGTCCTGAACGCCGGTGAAGAGTGCAGGCTCGATGAAGTAACCCTTGCTGCCGTGACGCTCGCCACCGCAGACCAATTCCGCGCCCTCACGCTTGCCGGCTTGAATCAAGCCCATGATCTTATCGAACTGATTGCGGTCGACTTGTGGGCCCTGCTGGGTGTTAAGGTCGAGCGGATTGCCGAGCTTCGTTTGCCGATTGAGTTCGGCAACGCGATGGACGAACTCATCGTGAATGCTCTCTTCGACAAACACGCGGCTACCGGCGCAGCAGCACTGGCCTTGATTGAAATAGAGCCCGAAGTGAGCGCCTTTGATCGCTGCATCGAGGTCGCAGTCGGCGTAAATGATGTTAGGGCTCTTGCCGCCGAGTTCAAAGGTCATCCGCTTGAGCGATTCCGCTGCATTTCGCATGATGATCTGGGCGGTAAGGTGCTCGCCAGTGAAGGCGATTTTGTCGACTTCCTTGTGAGCGACGATGGCTCCACCCGCCGTGGGTCCATAGCCAGGAATGACGTTAATGACACCGTCGGGGATTCCGGCTTCTTGAGCGAGAGCCGCCATCTTCAAACAGGTCAGCGGAGTCTGCTCCGCTGGTTTCATGACGATCGTGCAGCCAGCGGCCAGAGCCGGGCCCCACTTCCAGGCGGTCATCAGCATCGGGAAATTCCAAGGAATGATCTGACCGACGACGCCGACCGCCTCTTTGCGAGTGTAAGTAAAGTAGTTGCCACGGACTGGGACTGTGTAACCGTGAATCTTGTCGGCGTAGCCCGCGTAATAGCGGAGGCAATCGATTGTCAGCGGAAGGTCTGCCGCTCGGGCATCTCGCAGCGGCTTGCCATTGTCGAGCGACTCAAGTGCGGCGAGTTCCTCAAGGTTCTCTTCCAGCAAGTCAGCGAGTCGATAGATCAGACGGCCGCGATCGCGGGCGTCCATTTTCTTCCACGCCTTGTTTTCGAAGGCACGCCGAGCCGCCTTCACTGCGTCATCGACATCGGCTGCGTCACCTTCTGCGACATCGGCGATTTTCTCTTCAGTCGCGGGATTGATCGTCTCAAACGTCTTGCCACTGCGAGCGTCCCGCCACTGTCCATCGATAAACAACTGCGTGTGCTCGATTCGCGGGGCAGGTCGGAGGGAGGTCTTGCCCGGATTTTCAGTAACAGTGGCCATCGGAATTCTCCTTGATAGCGGAAAGACTATGGACTCATCAATCAACTCCAGCATTGTAAGCCCCTGCAATTGCGAATTGCAAACCGGGGCGGGAGGCTACAAGAGATGGGGTTCCCCATCTAGAGAATAGACTGGCCAGCGGCTCAGCTTTGCCGCGGCCTCAGCCGCATTGCGGGTGGGCACGAAGACAAAAGCATCTTTAACCCCAAACAGCCTTAAGTCGATGTCATCCGGGACTCGCCACTCGCGCTCAATGGTCCAATCAATCAACCGGTTCGGTCCGCGTGAGCAATTCAGCTGAAAGTACGTTTGCTCTCCCAGATCCAACTCGCTGTAAGCCAGTTCGTCGCCGTAAACGACAGGCCGTCCGCCGAGTTGGAGAATCAATTCACGCGAGAGGCCAAGCCCGCAAGGCTCAAAATCCCACCGGCCAAGATGCGCGCGAAATGAGTGGAGTTCTCGCCAAACGGTAAGTGGCTGAGCCGTGAGGCTGACTACCGGTCGGTGGTCGCGTGTCCAACGGCCACTCGCCCGCAGTCGAAGGTCGGCGAGGATTTGAAGTAGAGTCAGCATCAACCGCTCCGATCGGTCTGGCTGCGAATCGCGATAATCGAATTCGGGAACGCTAAGTCTTGGGCGCTGGGCTACGACGAGCAATTTGGCCAGGTACTGGTCGGCGGCGCCTTGACGATTCAGTTCAGCAGCTCGAGTCCAGTGAAAGAGAAAATCGCCCTGAGGGGGGCTGTTGCAGATCAAAGGAGATGGGCCTTCCGTCTCGTGCGAGTCAGCTCTTAAAGATTGCCCAAGCGAAACTGAGGCTGCAGGAGGTGCGACTGTCCAGCGTGTGGCTCCGGCTTGAACCATTTGGTCGACCAGCCAACTTGGCGTGAGCTGCTGGGCGTTAAGGATTCGCACGCGAAGCGGGCTTGGCTTCGTCGTACTAAGGGAATCGGAAACCGCCGCTTCGAGGTTTCCACCCGGGCGAAGCGAGATGACGTTGACTCGATGAGCAATGTGGACGGCCAGCCAATCGATTAGTGATTCGGGTAACTCGCTGGCATTGGTGAACTGGTCAGCGATTATCGCCAGAGGAGAGTCGCCAAGTAATTCGGGCAGGTTGTTTTCTACACGGTTCAATCCCGATAGGTAATAAAAGAACAATTCGGGGTTAAGTGGCCCGCGCGATTGTCTGGCCTTCTTGCGAAACCAAGCTTCATTTGCTCGAGCTGGAATGCTC
>JBJTQD010000747.1:0-7484 GCA_046075445.1 Planctomycetota bacterium | reverse complement strand
ATTTGCGGCCGGAAATTTCCTTTTCTGTTCTTCCAGAGAGCGAGTAGATCGCGGCGGGGACATCGTACAAAACGAATTTGCCATCCGGTTCGAGAGTCAGCGACAGCTTTCTTGCCGCCGCGATGCGGGCTTCTTGTTCCTCAATGTATTTCTTGCCCGCATCTGACGCTTCAAACTCGGCCAGCCATTTGTCTTGTTGTTCGGCTGTCAAGCTGCTCCAGTTTTCGGGCACGGGTGGGTCTTCGGCTTGAACCTGCTCGAGCAGGGTGATTTCAATTTCGTTTGGCTTGAGGCTTTCGGCATATCGCGCAGGGACAACCAAGCGACCTTTCAGCGTGGCTCCGTCTTCGGCTGTCAGAGCACCGGCCAACAACAAGGCTGGAAATAGGAAAAAAAAGAATCTCAAGACAAACACTGAAATCACTGTGGGGCCTCTTAACTTGGGAATTTCAACCGCCATTATGGTTGCCTTGACCCGTTTTGACAAAGCACGAGGTTGCGGCAGAATTTCGGGCCTACAACGGCAGGCAAAAAAGGTCTAAAATCTCAGGTTTGCCCGGACCTGCCCGGGCGGTGTTCGTAGAAGTCGCTTCGTGAGGAGTAAGTCCGTGCCTGGAATTTCGATTATCGGTTTGCAGTGGGGCGATGAGGCCAAGGGCAAGCTGGTCGATTTATTGACGGAAGGGCAGGATTTCGTCGTCCGCTACCAAGGCGGAGCGAACGCTGGCCACACGGTGGTCGTTGGCGATCAGGTTTACAAACTGCACCATATTCCTAGCGGCATCATTCACGCGGGCGTCGTCAACATCGTCGCTCCCGGTGTCGTAATTCACCCGCAGACAATTCTTCGGGAAATCGACTCGCTGACCCAGCGAAACCTGCAGTTGGTGGGAAGACTTCTGCTGAGCGATCGTGCCCACGTCGTGATGCCTTGGCATTTGCTGGAAGACCAACTCTGGCACTCGGCCAGCCCCGGCGAAGACAACATCGGAACGACGTTGCGGGGGATCGGTCCTTGTTATCGAGATAAAGTCGGTCGCAGCCACGCCGTTCGCCTCGGTGACATGCTCCGCGAAGATTTCTCTGAACAGCTCGAACAAATTGCCAAAGTCAAACAAGTCGTCTTGAAAGCGATGCCCGGCGGGGATGCTGTCGAATTGGATACCAAGTCGATCATTCGCGAGTCCTTGGAATACGCCGAGCGATTGCGACCGTTCGTCACCGACACGACCAGCCTGCTGCTCGATGCGGTGGAAGCAGGAAAGAAAGTCCTGTTCGAAGGAGCTCAGGGAAGCTTGTTGGACATTGACCACGGTACGTTTCCCTTCGTAACCAGCAGCAACAGCTCCGGCGTGGGGATTTCGGCTGGATCGGGCGTTGCGGCAAAGTGGGTAGGCAAAGTCATTGGTGTGGCCAAGGCCTACAGCACCCGAGTCGGCGGTGGGCCATTCCCAACCGAGTTAGATAACGAATTGGGCAATCGGATTCGAATTAAGGGGAAGGAATTTGGGACCACGACCGGTCGGCCCAGACGGTGTGGCTGGTTTGATGCCTTTGCCGTTCGTTACACACGGCGGTTAAGTGGAGCGGACAGCATTGCGTTGATGATGCTCGACGTGCTTAGCGAGCTGGACGAAATCCAAATTTGCACCGGATATAACTATCGCGGGCGTCCTCTCCAAGGATTCCCGAGCCAAGCCGATGTGCTTCGGGAGGTAGAGCCGGTGTACGAGACTTTGCCGGGCTGGGGAACCGAAATCACCGGGGTTACGGAATGGGGTGATTTGCCCACGAATGCTCAGCGATATGTTCGTCGAATTGAACAGCTCATCGGCGGACGAATCGAGTTTGTCTCGGTTGGCCCGGATCGGCGCCAGACCATCATCATGAATCGCTCCAGTGAAGTCCGCGAATTGGCTGGGACCTAGGCTGCCATTCACCGCATTAACTACCCGCACTGTAGACTATTAATCAGCAAGACCTGCCGTACCTGCCGCGGAAGGGTCTTTTTGAATGCTCTCAGATTCCAGGAATCGGGGGCGGGAGTCAACTTACCCAAGATAGGTCGGCGATGAGTGTTTCTTCAGGAGTAACCGAACAAACAGAGGTCAAGTTGCCGGTGCCGCGTGAGCGTCTGCCCCGGCACGTTGCCGTGATCATGGACGGGAATGGTCGCTGGGCTCAGAGGCAAGGGTTGCAGCGAATCGAGGGACATCGCCGCGGAGCCGAGACCGTTCGCAAGGTCGCAACACGCTGCGGTGAGTTGGGGTTGGAGAGACTGACGCTGTTTTGTCTCTCCAGCGAAAATTGGAAGCGACCCGCTGAGGAACTCGGTTTCCTGATGGAAATGCTCAGCATCTATCTTCGCAAGGAATTAGATTTCCTCCGCGAACACAACGTCCGCTTGGAAACTATCGGTCGACTGGAGCGATTGCCGGAGCAAGTTCAAAAGGATTTGACCCAAGCCAAAGCGCTACTCGAATCGAACACTGGGATGAGTCTCTGCTTGGCGATCAATTACGGTGGTCGAGCCGAAATTGTGGATGCCGTTCGCGAGATTTCTGCCAAAGTTGCCGAGGGGCAATTGGCAGTCAATGCAATTGACGAAGAATTGGTGGGTCGACATCTGCAAACTCGAGGGATGACCGACCCGGATCTTCTGGTGCGAACCGCGGGCGAAATGCGAGTGAGTAACTTCCTGCTTTGGCAAATCAGCTACGCCGAGCTCTGGGTGACTGAAAAAACATGGCCTGAATTCGATGTCGCTGATTTTGATCAGGCGCTGATCGACTACGCGGGACGTGAGCGTCGATTTGGTGGACTCAATCAAGGCGGGAAACAATCGTGCTGAAACGCAGGTTAATCTCGGCGGCGATCATTGTTTCAATCATGGTCGTCTTGTTGTGGCTCGACCACTACCTTGGCCGGAAAGAAGTCTGGGGTATGCCCGGCTTGGTTCTCGCCTTGGTAACAACCCTCACGGCGGTGATGGCGACCAGCGAATTGGTCCGGATGTGGCGGGCAGCCGGTTGCGAGCGATTGAGCTATGTCGTCTCGGTCGGCGGAACGCTTCTGATGTGCGCCGGGGCATTTCTTCCCCTTTACTGGCCGGGAGCACTGGAACGCTGGCCTTTCTTGGGAGTGTTTGGCGGAGCTTTACTTGGGCTCTTTGCGGCTCTGGTTGCCGCAGCCGGTCACGAGATGTGGTGGTTTGATAAGCCGGGCTCAGAAATCGAGCGACTATCCCGCCAGGTTTTCTCGTTCACCTATCTCGGAATGGTTATCAGCATGGTTGCCCCACATCGCTTAATGATTGGCATGGGACCGGCTGAACAGCAAATCAACGGCAACGGCATTTGCGCAGTGCTGGCGGTAATCGTCACGGTCAAGATGTCAGATACGTTTGCCTACATGTTTGGCAAAATTTGGGGGCGTCGTAAGTTGGCACCCTTGCTCAGTCCCAACAAAACGATCGAGGGAGCAGCGGGGTCATTTGTCGGTGCCATCGTCGGGGCCGCGATCGTTTTTTACTTGGTTGCCTGGTTTGTTGGTGACGATTATTTCTACAAGCCGTTTTGGTGGATTCTGGTCTACGGCGTGGTCGTCGCTCTCGCGGGCATGATGGGCGACTTGGCTGAGTCGCTGGTCAAACGGGATGCTCAGTGCAAGGACAGCAGCGGCTGGTTAGCTGGATTGGGGGGAATTCTCGACATCATCGATTCCCTTATTTTCGCCGCGCCCGCTTCCTATCTGGTTTGGCTAATCCTAGGTTGATCGACTCAGGCTCATAAACGGCTTTCAGGGAGGCTATTCCCAGTCGTCGGTCGTGTTGCGAGCCGTATGCTCGATAATCAGAGCCAGCGCGTTGGGATCGTAAGGTTTTCTCAAGAAGAAACGGCTGCCTGCTCCGCGTGCCGCACGAACCACATCACTGCGTTCGGTGCCGCTCAAAAGCACCACGGGAATTTCACAAGTCTGCCGGTCATCGCTCAGGCCTCGACAGAGCTCAATGCCGTCGCTGTCGGGCAGCTCGATATCGAGCAGAATCAGGTGGGGCTGAAGAGAGCGAGCTGTTTCCTGAAGCGCGCCGCCCGACGAGAGCTTGGTCACGAGAAAGCCGAGTTGTTGGAGTCGAAACTCGAGGACCTCCAGTTGCACTGGATCGTCGTCGACGATTAAGGCATTGCGTGGAGGAGGCAGGCAGACCTCCTGAGATTGGGGGAGGTAGTCGAGTCCAAATGCTTGATTCATGCCGGTCTCCTTCCTGGAATGGCCCAAAAAAATGCATCTAAGTTGGACGCTCGGTAGCCTCTGGTTGCGGCCCGAGCTTCACGCGAAGCAACGATGACCGCTGTTTTGCAAAGGGCAAGCCAAGTCGGGACAAAAAGAAGAAAGTGGCCTGAATAACGATTGGTTGCGCCTTTTGGCCCGATTTTGCTTTTCTGGCCGTCCGGTCGGCTTTGCCGTTTGTGCCGATCCCGGAAATTCGCTCATTGATTCCAAAGATTCGGCTTTGAATAATGGAGGCACAAGGAGTTTCAATGTCCCAGTCTCGAACCATTGCCGTGCTGCTCGCTGTCTCGGCCCTGCTGTGCGCAGGCTGGACAAAGACGACGCATTGGCACGTTCCGGGGCATTCCCCGGGGCATTCCCACGAGCACTCCTCCAGCCAAACCACCAGCGCCGGTGGTGATTGCTGCTCTGAAAAGAGATTGGCAACTGATTGTCACGCCTCGGTTGAGGCTGTGCCCGCTCTGGGGGATATTCCAGCGGTTAAGTCTGACCGTTCCCACGACGAGGGCCATTGCTCGGTTTGTGATTTTCTCGCTGGGCACGTATATGGCCTTGCGATGGTCTATGAATATGCCGGGATGTTGGCTGAGTGCCAATTTCTGCCCGAGCTTCTTAGTGATGCGCTCACCAGCCAGCAGCGGTGGGTTTCATGTCGCGGACCGCCTCTGGTCGCCTGATGATTTGCAAGGATGTGGCTCTGCACCATCTCTCCAGAGTTCCTCGGACTTAATTGAGGATTCCGGGGAAGCGAGTGGTGTGGAGTTTGCCGAGCGCGATGGACCGGAATTGACCGGAGCTCGGGGTTGAGAAGTTTCCGTTTGACCTTCGACCGAAGTCCTTTGGTTCTCTGCGACGCGGTTTGTCCACTAAGGATGGATGCTGAACTCTGGGGAGAGTTCAAAGAGCTGAAAGAGCTCAATCCGTCGTCGCATCACTCCATTTCATAAATCATTTACTTATCCAAAAAGCCAGAGAGTTGAAACATGTCATCACGAAAAGGTTTTACCCTGATCGAATTACTGGTGGTGATTGCCATCATCGGGATTTTGGTCGGGCTTCTGTTCCCGGCGATCCAGTCCGTCCGCGAAGCGGCTCGGCGGACACAATGCATGAACAATGTACGGCAAGTTGCCTTGGCCCTGCACAACCACGAAAGCGCGCACAAGATTTATCCGCCCGGTTGGACAGCTACCAATCCGGACGTCGCCCCTGCCACTCCAGGCTGGGGCTGGTCATATCACGTGCTTGCCAACGTCGAAGCGAATAACATTTTCGAACAAATCAATCCCAATCTGCCGATCGACGACCCGACTCATACGAGCAAGGGATTTTTCACGATCGTCATTCCCGTTTTTCAGTGTGCTTCGGATCCCGCTCCAAACGTGATCAACCTTTACGACCACATCGAACATGGTGGCGGTGGGGACCATCTCGTCGGTTTGCATGATCCGCCTCAGCACAGCCATGACGAAGAACTGCTCGCGGGACGAAGTAATTACTCGGGGGTTTTTGGTTCGACTGAAATCGAAGAATCGCCGTTCAGTGGTAACGGCATGTTCTTCGGCAATAGCCAGATTCGCCAGCGAGATGTTCTTGACGGTGTCTCCAATACGCTGATGCTGGGCGAACGGCGTAATGACTTTGGTGCTCTGTCCTGGATGGGTGCACTCGAGGAAGCTGACGAACCTTTCGCTCGAGTTGTTGGCTCGGCAGACCACACTCCCAATTCCCGCGAGGGACACTTCGACGATTTTCGCAGTTACCATCCTCAGGGAGCCAATTTCGCATTCGCAGACGGTTCGACGACCATGCTGACAAACATGATTGATCTGGATGTCTACCAAGCGCTCTCAACGCGGTCTGGAGGCGAAGTCAACCGCTGGCAGCAATAAGCAATTCGGCTTGCTCCGATCTCAAACGGAACAGGCTTTCAGGAAACAGTCTCCTTGTGAAAGGCCTGGGGCGGGCAGCTTTGTCCGTTCCAGGCCTTTTTGTTTGCACGAAAACTATCCTGGCCGATGTGGCCAGCAGTGAATCGCGAGATTCGCGGCAGCTTTTAGGATAGCCAGTCAGGTCTGGTGGTGGCTATTTTGCTGGTCTTCGCGCACCTAACGATTGCTTTGCCCTTGGTATACGGCTCTTGGTCCCAACTGGGCTCGATACCATGGCGTAATCGTTGGTTCGACTTTGTCTGAATGCCTTTAGCCAACTCGCGTTACGAGCCACGTCTTCGCGCCAGTCAGGCTTGTTTTGTCTTTATGAATCGGAGCCCTTATCCCGGCCCTCGCTGGTGGGCTGAATGATTCGCTCAGCCGGCAATTGAGATTCGAGCCGCTGCAGCAATTCTCCAATGGCAGCCCGTTCGAATTTGAAATCATCAAAGACGAATTGCCGCTTTCGACCATTTTCCTCGTAATCTACCCGGGCGATTCCTTTGTCTTTCCAGCGACGTTTGTTGAGTTTGGTCACCGTCGAGAAGTCAACCTCTTGGCCCCAGCTGGTCGCTAAGCCTTTTTCCGTTCCCTCGATCCAAGAACTGCGGGCCATCAAGAGGTAAGCCAGCATCACGAGTCCCACGACCGAGGCAATCGTGCCGTAGATGTACTGGAAGCGGACCGACTCTTCGATCTCTTTCGAAGGCTTTATCGGCGGCTCGCTCGGCCAACCGTTACTCGCAGAGAGTTCTCGCCACTTCTCCGACCGCGGGCCACTTTCTAGTTCGCTCAGTTCTTCCCAGGCCTTGGAAAGTTTGACCTTCTTCGGATAGCCAATTGTGGCGTCGTAAAAAAACCATCCTGCCGAACCAAGCGCCATCAGGATGATCACCCAGTATCGCAAGAGGTAGCTGCGGTCAAAATTAGCTCGCGTGCCCATTTTTGAAAGTCTTGTCCTTGGAGTGCTTGCGTTCTGGTCGGTACGCTGCAATCGGCAGCCGTTCCAGTATAGTCAATGCGGAATGCGGCGCGCTCGGCGCGGGGCTCTCGACGCCCCCGACATCGCGAGTGCCGACCAATCCTCGCTGGTTTTCTCCCACGAGTCCCATGAGTCCCATGAGTCCCATTTTTCTTATGCCAATTGCAGATCGGTTCTCGGCCCAATCGAAATCGTTCGGCCACCGGTCAATGGATATTTTCGGGCAACCGCGTTGACCTCATCCAAAGTGATTCGGCTGTACTGATCCGCAATCTCTG
>JBJTQD010000746.1:0-3125 GCA_046075445.1 Planctomycetota bacterium | reverse complement strand
GATTTTGTGACAGGAAAAGCAGGAGGTCTTCAGTCCAGCGAAAACCGTCAGTCCACGCTCGGCGCTACCCACTTCCCGAGCATCCTTGAGCAAGCCGTTTACAAGCTCCCGCTCATCGTCAGTCAGCGGCTGCAGTGTGTCATCCTGCTCCGCTGGGGTATCGCCCGTTAAAAACTTTGGCGCAGTCGCCTCGCGACCAACTGATAATGCCAAGAGCCACTCCAATCCGGCGACATTCTCTTGCAGCCGGACTTTGGCATCGAGATCCGTGTGGTTGAGGATGCCAATTGGACCTTGATAGCCGCTCGCCTGGATCGCCCTGATAATTGCGAGGTCGAGATTGCCAGCGCCAATCGGCAGGATCTTCTTCCCGACGCGATCTCCGCCCCGAACCGTTCCGTTGAGATTCAGGCAGATCAGGTACGGCTGCATCCGCGTCAGCAACTCGGGCAGCCGCTGTAATTGATCGTGTCCATGATGCAGGTTGTAAACGATTCCAACGTTATCGCGAGCGGGATTGCTGGCGCGAAGTGCTTCGATGATCGAGACTTGGTTCTCCGGCTCTCCGAACCAACCGCCGTGGTTATAGAGTCCGACCTTGCAACCTGCCTCGCGGGCCGCATCGACGATCGGACCCAAGCGGCGAACTTCGTTTTCCAAATGAGCCTTCAGGGCTTCGGGCGAATCGCTGGCTGGCTGGCCTCCGCCCATCACCCAAAGCTGCGGGTACTGATTGTGTTTCTTGAGCAAGCCGAGAATCAAACGTGCTTCGTCATTCAGTTCGGTGGGGAACCACCACGCGGTCAGCTCAATCCCGGCCGCTTGGAGCGCCAAAATTTCACCCTCAAAAGTAGCCACATGCTCGGCTCGATAATCGTACGCCAGTCGCCGCAAACCGAGTTCGCGGAGCATCTCCGCACGCTGCTCAGGCGTTCTCTTCTGCGAATCGAACGGAACGATGCACCACGCGACTAATCGCTCGCGAACAAATGGGCTGCCACTTTCGTTTGCCGTCTCTTGAGCGCTCAGCCCACTCGTCATGGCCAACAGCAGAACAGACCAACCACAACAGAAAAGCCGAATTGCGTGCAGCATGAAAATAGCTCTTAAGCGAAAGATCCGAACCGTTTCGCGTTCGACCGGATCAATCGCGGCCCCAAGTCATTAGTTACCCTTGATTCAAAAAAAGCCGAGGTCGTCGCAGTGCGAACGAACCTCGGCTCGATTTTGATTTGGCTTAGAAGCAACGTCCAGCCACGAGATTAAAAAGTTCCAATCTGGACCGTAGGCAACGTTCGGCCGGGCATTGAAGTCTCGGCAAAACGGTCGCGCACGCGAATCATCAACTCGAGAATGTTGTTCCAAGTCTGAGGCTTCATCAGCGTCGCGTTGGGGAACATGCAACCATCCCAGCAGATATGCTTGATGCCACGCTGCGCGTAATCTCGCAGCCAGAACATCGAGCACTGCACCACATCCAGCTTGCCGTTGGGGTCATCCGCCGGGCAATGACGTCCTGTCTTGTCATGCGAACCGCTGCCATGAACCGAGCCATCGTTCTGGGCAACGTGAAAATCAAGCGTCCACGGCCGCAGCGCGTCGGTCATTACTTGATAGGCTTGCCAGAAATCAGAAGCCGAGTAGCCGGGCTTCAGCAAAGCATTTTGCGGTGCGTTGTAACCGAGCAGATAAAGATAGGTGTGAGCCAAGTCGGCTTGAAAGCCAACCACGCCTGGCATCCCAACTTGCTGCAGCAAATTGAGCATATCCTGCCAGCTATGCATCCCGCCCCAGCAGATCTCACCTTCCGCAGCGAGTCGCTCGCCGTGCTCCTGCGCAACTTGGCCTGCGCGGCGAAACGTCTCCGCAATCTTGGCGGTATTCCCCGCAGGATCGACTGACCAATCGGTCGGGCTACAGGCCGAGTCAATCCGGACCACGCCGTAAGGACGGACGCCATACTCCTTCAGCTTTTTGGCAATCCGACAAGCTTTGCGAACGGCTCCGATGAATCCCTCGCGTTTCGCATCATCACCCATCGCCGAACCGTCGAACCAAATCGGTGCTACGACACTGCCAACGACAAACCCATGGCCCGAGATCTTCTCGGCCAGTCGCTTCAGGTCGTCATCCGAAATATCGATGTTCACATGCGGGTCATAGAGAAACAGATCGACACCATCAAACTTCTGGCCGTTCACCTCCGCTGCCGCCGTCATTCGCAACATCGTATCGAGGTCGATGGCTGGCTCTTCGGCCGAGGGTCCCTTGCCAACCAAGCCTGGCCACATCGCATTATGAAGCTTCAGTCTCTCCGATCCGCTGCTCATGTTTTCTCCGATCAATTATAGATTGAATGCTGATTGAAATGATTGCTCTCAAAAATATCGCCTGATTGATTAGCGATCGCCCACGTTGGGCATTTGGCCAAAGACGTCTGGACCGAAATAACGCAATCCCACCATCGGTTCAGTACCGGTGTTGGTGACGGTAACTCCAGCCGTCGCCGCATCGTGAGTGATAAAGAATTCGTCATCCGTAAATTGTCCGAAGCGAATCAGGACTGGAGTTTGGGTTCGGTGCTTGCCCACCATCCCAGCGCCCTGAACCGTCAACCAACCGCTCGCACCCGGATCTTTGATCGTGCAGGAAGCGCCCGGCTCCAGAGTCAATTCCTTCGCGCTGAACAACTGCTGGCCATGCACTCGACCGTAGACAACCCAGCGATCGACCCATCCGGGGCCGCGATCGGCGTCGATTGGCTCGAGATAGTTGTTGGCCTTGAAGTTGGGGTCTACGTTTCGCTCCCAATCCAATTGTCCGATGATGAAGTCGAGGTCTTGGTGTTTGGCTGAAGGCATATCCTTGACGAGCAAGGACCAAGGAACGAACCGTCCTTCGACAATATTCTGGAACATCGAGAAGACATCGCTGCCCCACTGCGGCTCATAAGTACAGAGCGAGCCTGGTGCGTGCAGCACTCCGGGTGGGATCAACCAGCCGGATCCCTTCTTCAGCTTGTACGCTTTGGACAGCGTCAGAATCTGGTTGTCTTCCTTGTTCCAGTTCTCAAGACAGCGCCGTACGTCGGCTTTGCCGGTACCCGGCTCCAGCCCCATGAACGT
>JBJTQD010000745.1:0-2695 GCA_046075445.1 Planctomycetota bacterium | reverse complement strand
AGAGCGTCAGCGCGTGCGAAATGCTCGAGCGAGCATTAAATCCCAAGTGTCTAGTCCGAGATTTTCTGGCCTTTCTTGCGGGGCTTCGCGGGTGACTTGGTCAGCTTCATCGCTGCATCCCAGGCAGCGCAGATATCCGCTCCGCGGCCGTAGCGTTTCCCCTCGGGCTGAGCGTGTATGACCAGGCTGAGGCACCTCTGGTACCTCCAAGCGTCCTCCAGCCCAACTGCCGCTTCGCGAACTTTACGACTGGTTTGAGGGTTGCCTCGACG
This sequence comes from Planctomycetota bacterium, assembly GCA_046075445.1. Taxonomy (GTDB): domain Bacteria; phylum Planctomycetota; class Planctomycetia; order Pirellulales; family Pirellulaceae; genus BJ22. The sequence continues at coordinate 2,423 of JBJTQD010000745.1, read as the reverse complement.
TTCCGAAGGGGCTTCTTTTAGTGCGCGCATTTTTTGGTTGAAAACCGGATGATTTCGGCCAGCGCAGTTCGCCGAGCCCGATGCGGAAAACACCTCAAAACACGGGATTTTCGATGCTTTTCGGCCTGGCAGACTTTGCCCCAGAAATTTTCTCGCAAGGCAACCAACTGTGTCTGGATTTGCCACTCCATCGTGTGCGGTCCGGGATTTGAATTGGCCGGAAGGACCCGTGAGCAACCCTTTCGAACTCTCTGACTCTCTGGTTAACGAGCGTTATTACTTAACAACCCGGTTGCTATCGCACCCCGAGGGAGAGCTGCGGAAAAGTGACCGGGGAGTGAACACTCGGGGCGGGGCTTCTGAACAAGCGGCCTGGTGAAACACGCGCTGCTGCCGATAACTTCAAGAGATTCCTTTTTCCAGAAAGAGACGCCCGCTTTTGAGCCGATTTTACTTTCGCGAGGACCTTTTTTGAGTTCAAATACATGGACTATGCAGGCCATTCATTCCAAAGCTCGACCGGAGGAAATACTCGCATGGCTGCTTAAGTTTAACGCTGGGACTGGCGAAGCTGAGAGAGAGAGTATTCTGCCGGAAAACGGAGGGTAGTCACGTGTTCAAGACGAATCAGCAATCAAGCTGGCTGTTGGCTCTGACTGGCGTCGCGCTGCTTGCGCTGGCCTTCTGGTTCGGCGGCGGCGGGCCGGACCGGATGCGGCTGGTCGAACTCTCGGTCGACCCGGTGTTCGAGCCGCGACCGGAGAGCCGCTATCAGGTCGGTCTGCGAATCGTCAACCGCAATTCCGCGCCGATTCGCATTGTCGGGATGCCATCCTGCTGAGGGAGTAACTGCACGCTCCGGTCGGAGCAGGAAATCCCAGTCACCATCCCAGCTGGCGAGACGCTGGTGATCCCGCTGGAGTTGACGACCCATCTTCCGGGCGAATTCAGCCAGACGCAGACGGTGTTCCTTGATCTGGGGAACCAGTTGGTCCAGCGCGATCTGATTGTCAGCGGCACGACTTTGGAAGCGACGAGCGAGTTCTGAGCCGCGAAGCGGGCCGAGGATCACTGCTCCAGCGGCGGGTGCACCTCGCCGCCAGCGCGAGTGGCCAGCAGCGGCAGAATCTCGTCGGCGGAAAAGGCGAGAAAGTGGACCGAGCCATCGGCCAGCGCGAAGTTGGCTCCGCCCGAATGGTAGCTCCAGAAATGAAACGTGTCGCACGGCTGGCCCTGCTTGCCGGGGCTGAAGCGATAGGGCCCCGGCGGGCAGTCTTCCAGCTTGCTCGCACCGTCATTTCGTTCGCGCGCACCGAGCAGCATGTCGGGTGAACCGCTGGCCGCCTGCCCATAACCGGCATACCACCAGCCGTACCAGAAGTCGGGACTCGGTGGGCGCTCGCCAATCATCAGGGTGTTACTCTGTCCATCGCGGATCTCAGCCAGGCGAACTCTGGAGTCCTGAAAGAAGAGGCCATCCTTTTTCAGATAGTCAGTGCCGTTGACCCCCAGATAGTTGGTGTGCGCCACTAGCCGGTACTGGTGGGTGTAGTGCGCTTGACCGGAATCGGGGTCCGACGGACAGGCAAACAAGCTGACCGGCGTCCGCATCCCGAGGTGGCTGAGGTAGGGACTCGGATCGTAAGCATAGTCTTCCCGCGCCTGATCCCAGAGCGGTCCTTGATCGGCGAAGGGGAGGATCTGGGTCAACCAGCTGAGCGAGCGGTAGGGGGTGGCGGAGGGCGAAGTGATTCCCGCGGGCAATCGCTTGTAGGAGGACTCGAAGTTCAGCACGGCCAGCGCGACTTGCCGCAGGTTGTTGGTGCAAGTAGTCCGTCGCCCCGACTCGCGCACCGCTTGAACGGCCGGGAGCATCAGGCCGGTCAAAATGCCGATTATGCCGATAACCACCAGCAGTTCGATCAGGGTAAAGGCGAGTCTTTTTGATGCCATTTCCATGCGATTGCAGTTCATGTGCTACGTCGGTGAATTTTGCCATCTTGAAAACACAACAACCAAAACGCCGACCGAGATACAAATGCCAAATAGGGCATACGGGACAAGCCAAGAACGCTCGACAGGCGGTTCCGGAAATCCATAGCCCGAAAGTAGGTAAGCTGAATCGTCGAAATCGGTTTCATTGTCGGCTGCCAAAGCAATTGACTCCAGAGTTCTCTCCAAAACCACATTTCCATTGATTGACGTCGTGATCCGGGACTGGGTTCCGATTGGGTTAGAACTTACGACTCCACATACGACAGCAGCATTCTCGGCAAAGATTGTGTCTAATTTAAAGCTTGCTAGCTCGAAATTTTTGTCAATAACAAGCTCGCCTCCATTGATTAAATACCCATTGCCATCGTCGATGCGGGAAATAAAATTCATCCTCCGCTCCCCATTCCGTTCTTCTGACAACTTCTCGA
>JBJTQD010000744.1:0-1658 GCA_046075445.1 Planctomycetota bacterium | reverse complement strand
CAAAACCACTCTGTCACGGTTGTTTCAAATACTCGCCGAACCAACCCAACTCCAGAATTGGTCGGGATGCCAGTTTGAAATCGAGCTTCAGGATGGCATGTTCGCCCGAGGGCCGAGCGATAAAATGCTTTGTTTTCCCTGAGCAACGTCGCCTCATTAACGATGCGGCAAGCAAACAATTCAAGAAGGTAACTAGCGCGATGTTAAGAACGCCGCTTTATGAATGGCACGTAGCCAATGGTGGACGGATGGTCGAGTTTGGTGGCTGGGAGATGCCGGTCCAGTACACATCGATCATGGATGAGCACCATGCGACGCGGCGGGCGATTGGGATTTTCGACGTCTCGCACATGGGTCGCTTCTACTTCAGCGGTCCGAATATCGACGGCTTTCTCGATGGGCTGACAACTCGGCGTGTTGCCGGGATCGAGCCGGGCCGGATTCGCTACTCGCTGATGACCAATGAGTCGGGCTGCATCCTTGATGACGTTCTGGTCTATCACCTGCAGAACGCCGACGGCAGCAGCCAGTACATGATGGTCGTCAACGCTGGCAATCGAGAGAAGATTTACAACTGGCTCAAGCCGCGAGTTGCGGCAGCGGGGATTCAACTGGACGATCGCACACCGCAAACGGTGATGATCGCCGTGCAGGGCCCGAAGGCTTGCGGACTGGTGGCGGGGATGAGCAACGTGAATCCGGCTGACCTGAAGAATTACGGCGGAGCGATTGGTACGGTTGGCGGTATCACGGCGATCATCTCGCGAACGGGATATACAGGTGAGGATGGTTGCGAGCTGATTGTGGCGGCCGAATCGGGAGCTGCATTGGCGAATGCGATTCTTGCGGCGGCCAAGCCGCTGGGCGGTGGTCCTGCGGGACTGGGTGCCCGCGACACGTTGCGGCTGGAAGCAGCCATGCCGCTGTACGGACACGAATTGAGCGAGACGATCAACGCGGCTCAAACTGATTTGGGCTTTGCCATTAACCTAAAGGACCGCGAGTTCGTCGGTCGGTCGGCCATCGTCGCGGCGAAAAAGAACAGCGAGTTGCCGGTGCGGGTTGGCTTGATGCTCGAGGGCAAGCGTCCGGCTCGAGAGCACTGCGATATCCTGGTCGGTGGCAGCAAAGTGGGGGTCGTGACCAGCGGCACGTTTTCGCCGACGCTGGAACGCTCGATTGCGATGGCCTACATTTCGCCGGCTCACGCGGCCGTCGGGACCAAAGTGGACATCGACATTCGCGGGAAGACAACAACAGCCGAGGTAGTCGGCCTGCCGTTTTATACGCGTACCCAGTAAAGCGTGAGTTCCCTGTTCGCGGTGGGCGGGGAGTTTGGTTACAATTCCCAGCACGATCATCCCCAGCCCTCGTGGGCGTTCAAACATCAGGAAGATTCCGGAGACAAGTGAAGTGAATCCAGATCAATTGCGGTATGCCGAAACTCATGAATGGGTCAATGTCGATGCAGCAGGCGGAGACAAGGTCGCCACGGTTGGAATTACCGACCATGCCGTCGAGTTGCTGACTGACTTGGTGTACATGGATCTGCCAGCAATCGGCTCGAAGGTTTCGGCTGGTGCCTCGTTCGGCGAAGTCGAATCCGTAAAGGCAACCAGCGACCTCTACAGCCCGGTCGATGGTGAGGTGATTGCGAT
>JBJTQD010000743.1:0-8582 GCA_046075445.1 Planctomycetota bacterium | reverse complement strand
CTTGGCGTGCATCGTGATCACGTGCTGGGCGTAGGCCATCTCGGCCTCGGCAAACGACACAAACGTCATCCCCTCGCCCTTTTGCCCCGGCAGTACCAGGGAGATGTAATAGCAACCCATCACCGTGTCCTGCGAAGGACTCATGATCGGCTTGCCATTGGACGGCGCGAAGATGTTGTTCGTCGACATCATCAACGTGTGCGCTTCAACCTGCGCTTCGATCGACAGCGGCAAGTGGACGGCCATCTGGTCGCCGTCGAAGTCTGCGTTGAAGCCTTTGCAAACCAGCGGATGCAAATGGATCGCATTTCCTTCGACCAAGACTGGTTCAAAAGCCTGAATGCCCATGCGGTGCAGAGTCGGTGCACGATTCAGCAGAACCGGGTGATTCTGGATGACTTGTTCGAGAATATCCCAAACCTCTTCATCCTTCCGTTCGAGCATCTTCTTGGCGCTCTTGATCGTGTCCGCATGACCCAATTCCTTGAGCTTGCGAATGATGAACGGCTGATACAGCTCCAAAGCGATCTTTTTGGGCAAACCGCACTGATGCAATTTCAGGCGAGGACCAACGACGATCACGCTACGAGCCGAGTAGTCCACCCGCTTGCCGAGGAGGTTTTCGCGGAAACGACCTTGCTTACCCTTGATCATGTCGGTCAACGACTTGAGCGGGCGGTTGCTCGATCCGAGCACTGGTCGCTTGCAGCGATTGTTGTCGAACAGCGCGTCGACCGATTGCTGCAACATTCGCTTTTCATTGCGAATGATCACTTCCGGAGCGTTCAAGTCGACCAGTTTCCGCAGTCGGTTGTTGCGGTTGATGATGCGGCGATAGAGGTCGTTCAAATCGCTAGTCGCAAAGTTACCGGATTCCAGCAAAACCAGCGGTCGCAGGTCTGGTGGAATGACCGGAATCACATCGAGGACCATCCACTCAGGCTTGTTGTCGCTGTCGCGAATGGCTTCAACGATCTTCAGCCGATTGGTGAGGTCCTTCTTTTTCTGCTTCGCATTGGAAACCGCCAGTTCGCCGCGCAACTCTTCGCTCAGCTTGACCAGGTCGAGACTGGCCAACAGATCGCGGATCGCCTCGGCGCCCATTGCGGCCTTGAAGCTACCGTCGCCGTACTTGGAGCGGGCTTCGCGGTATTGCTCTTCGGTCAGGAGTTGCTGCTTCTCCAAGTCCGTCGAACCTGGATCGGTCACGACGTAATCCTGGAAGTAAATGACCTTTTCCAAGCTGGTGGTCTTCATGTCGAGGAGATTGCCCAAGCGGCTGGGCATCGCCTTGAAGAACCAGATATGAACGACTGGCGCCGCCAACTCGATGTGGCCCATTCGTTTGCGGCGGACGCGGGAGTGTGTGACCTTGACGCCGCAGCGGTCGCAGATCATTCCCTTGTACTTCATCCCCTTGTACTTGCCGCAGGCGCACTCCCAGTCCTTTTCCGGGCCGAAAATTCGCTCGCAGAACAAGCCATCCTTTTCCGGACGGTAGGTTCGATAATTGATCGTTTCTGGCTTTTTGACCTCGCCCATCGACCAGCTGCGAATGTCGTGGGGACGCGCCAGACTGATCTTCACAGAGGCGTAGTCATTGATGCGGTCATAAGAGGTGTCGGCAATGGCCATCTTCACCTGCTCCTTTTTAAAAACCGAATGGTGCACTGTTGTGCGTAGTGTACGGAAGCGAATCCTCGGCCAGCTCTCACGTCGTCTGCTTGAGACGGGCGTCAGGCTGGCCGCTCGGCAAATCCATTAGCTGGTCCGCCGCTTCTCCAATTGCATGTTCAGCGCCAAGCCTCGAATCTCGTTGGTCAACACGTCAAAGCTGGCGGGCGTTCCGGCCTCGAGCGTGTTCTCGCCCTTGACCATCGATTCGTAAATCTTGGTCCGGCCTTCGACGTCTTCGCTCTTGACCGTCAACAGTTCTTGCAGGATGTAGGCAGCGCCGTAGGCCTCCAAAGCCCAGACTTCCATTTCCCCGAACCGCTGACCGCCGAACCGCGCCTTGCCACCCAGAGGTTGCTGAGTGATGAGCGAGTAAGGACCCGTGCTGCGAGCATGGACCTTGTCGTCCACCAAGTGGTGAAGTTTCAACATGTACAAGTAACCAACTGTCGTCTCTTGCCCCAGCGCGTCGCCGGTTCGACCGTCGAACAGCCGAGTCTTGCCGTGGCTGGGCAAACCAGCCTCCGCCAAGCAAGCGTTGATGTCTGATTCCGAAGCTCCGTCGAACACCGGAGTGACCGCTTGGAAACCCAACTTCGCACCAGCCCAACCGAGGTGGGTCTCGAGAATCTGACCGACGTTCATACGGCTAGGAACGCCCAGCGGATTTAGCAGGATGTCCAGCGGCGTACCATCTTCAAGGAACGGCATGTCTTCGACTGGCAAAATCTTGGCAATCACACCCTTGTTACCGTGCCGGCCAGCCATCTTGTCGCCGACCGAGATCACTCGCTTGGTCGCGATGTAAACCTTGACCATCTGCATCACGCCGCTGCGGAGTTCATCACCCCGCTTCATGCTATTGAGCTTGCGGTCGCGAGCGTCGATCGCCGCTTCCACCGCCGGCCAAAGCTCTTGGTGAATCTGCTGCAACTGAGCAATTCGCTCTTCGCTCCGCATGCCCCCCACAATCGTGGCCAAGCGGAAGACACAGGCCTTTTCCGCAATAAACTTGGAACTTTGATCCCGAGTCAGCGGAGTTTGATCTTCGTCGGTCAACGGTTTGCCGATGACCTTTTCCATCGCCGCCACCAGTTCGGTGAACGCGTGGGCAATCTGGTCGTTGCCTTCGGTTTCGGCTGCCTTCAGGTCCTTTTCGAAAACCTTACGTTCCTCATCCGACAAACTCATCCGGCGGGAGAAGCGTTGTGCTTCGATCACAATTCCTTCGATACCCGATGGAACCTCCAGCGAGTCGTTTTTCACGTCTTCGCCGGCGCGACCGAAAATCGCGTGCAGCAGCTTTTCTTCCGGAGTCAACTCGGTCTTTGACTTGGGCGAAACCTTACCAACGAGGACATCGCCCGGCTTGACGTAAGTTCCGACTCGAACGATGCCGTTCTCGTCGAGATTCTTCAGCATCTTTTCGCTGACGTTGGGGATATCCCGAGTGAATTCTTCAGGGCCGAGTTTCGTCTCGCGAATTTCAACATCGAAGTCTTCGATGTGCAGCGAGGTGTAAACATCGCGCTTCACCAAGTCTTCGTTGATGATGATTGCATCTTCGAAGTTGTAACCATCGAAGGACATAAAGCCGACGAGAACGTTTCGCCCCAGAGCAAGTTCGCCTTGGAACGTCGCAGCGCCATCGGCGATCACGTCGCCCTTGTTCACCTTTTGTCCAAGGTCAACCAGCGGGCGTTGGTTCAAACAGGTTCGTTCGTTCAACCCAGTAAATTTCTTCAGTGGGTAAACATCGCCGCCGATTTCAATTCGGCTGGCGTCAACGTAGGTAACTTTGCCAGCACGGCGGGCCTTAACGACCATCGCCGAATTCTCAGCGACCGCCTTCTCGATTCCCGTCGCCACAATCGGCGGCTCGGTGACCAACAGAGGAACAGCTTGTCGCTGCATGTTGGAACCCATCAACGCGCGGTTGGCATCGTCGTGCTCAAGGAACGGAATCAAACCGGCCGAGACACCGAGCATTTGGTTCGGGGCAATATCGATGTACTGCACCTGACCGGGATTGACCAACTCGAAGTCTTCGCGGTAACGGGCCAGAACATTGCCACCCATCACCTTGTTGCCTTCGATGGTTCCACTGACAACCGGGGTGTCCGCTGGACAGATGTAGGCATTGGTCTCTTCGTCAGCCCGCAACCAGCAAATCGTCTCGGTAACTTTGCCCTTCTTCACTTCGTAGTAAGGCGATACCAAGAAGCCGTACGAGTCGACGCTGGCATAAATCGCCAAGCTCGAGATCAAGCCGATGTTCGTACCTTCAGGCGTCTCAATCGGGCAAATACGGCCGTAGTGCGAGATGTGCACGTCGCGAACTTCGAAACCGGCTCGCTTTCGATTCAAACCACCAGGCCCCAGAGCCGACAGACGTCGCTCATGCGTCAATTGGCTGAGCGGATTCGTCTGGTCGACGACCTGAGATAACTCACCGCGACCGAAGAAATAATCGATTGCGGCGGAGATGCTCTTCGGATTGACGAGACTGCGCGGGGTAAGGTCTGCCTGCTCTCGCAGCGTCATCCGCTCCTGAACAGTTCGCCGTAGTTTCAGGAAGCCCTTTCGCAACTCGTCCGAAGCCAATTCGTCGATCGTGCGAAGGCGCCGATTGCCGAGATGATCGATGTCGTCGATTCGCGCCTGTCCACCCGTGGTGCTCAGGTCCAGCAAATACTTGATCGACTCCAGAATGTCCTCGGGACGGAGACACATTTCGGATTCAGCCACATTCAATCCGAGTTTGCGGTTGATGCGAAAACGACCGACGCGACCCAAGCGGTAGCGATTGGCGTCATAGAACTTCTCATCGAACAAAGCCTTCGCTTTCTCCAATGCTGCAGGATTTCCCGGACGAAGCCGCTGGTAAATTCGCAGCAAAGCTTCCTGATGGCTCGATGAATTATCTTCGGCCAGCGAATTGAAGATGACTGGGTTCTTGGTTGGGCTCATCACTTCCAGCGCTTTTACGCCGGCAGTGCAAATCAACTCGGCCGCATTCTTCGAGACCTTCTCGCCAGCTTGAACAATGATTTCACCAGCCCGATCGGAACCGACCGGATAGACAACGTCATCGACGGCAATCTTACCTTCGAGTTTGCCGGCACTGCGTCCGTCAACCACCTTGACCTTGGTCGATTCATAGAAAGCCCGAAGGATGTCAGCGTTTTCGCTGTACTTCGGAGACATCGCTCTCAACAACGTCATCGCCGAGAACTTGCCGCTTTGGTCAATTCGAACCGAGAGCGTGTCCTTTTTGGTCACGTTCATTTCGATCCAGCTACCACGTTCCGGAATCACGCGGCAACTTGGCATCTCGCGGTCCGAGGCGCCTTCAGCCTCCATCACAAAGTCGATACCGGGACTGCGGTGCAACTGGTTGACCACCACGCGTTCCGCACCGTTGATGATGAACTCGCCACCGCCAAGCATGATCGGAATGTCACCGAGGAATACCTCCTCCTCGATCGGCTGCTCCTTGACCAATCGCAGCCAGACCTTGAACGGCCGACCGTAGGTCAAACGCAATTGCCGGCACTCTTCCGGAGTGTAACGCGGCTTGCCGAGCTCGTATCGCAGGTACTCTAGGCGGACCTGCTTGTCATAACTCTCGATCGGGAAAATCTCCCGCAAAACGGCTTCAATACCCTGATCTTTTCGCTTCTCCGGATCGATGTCGGTCTGCAGAAAAGCTTCGTAGCTGTCCGTCTGAATGCGAGTCAGATCAGGCGGCAAGGGAAACTCGCGTCCTGTCCCGAACCGGCGGACCGAGTGTGTTGAAAGCCGTCGTTGAGAATTAACTGCCATCGTGCGGAAATCTCCCTATCGTGTACCAGCCACTAAACGTCGCCAGACGCAAACTTATCAGTCAAGGCGATCGGACCAGTTTCTGCGCATGAACACCTGTGATGCCACCAAAATCTCAGCGCTCGATTTATGAAGCGAGACATTCGGAAACAGAACGCAGGAAAGGCGCGGCAAGTTGCCTTCGCCTCAGAAACAGCTCGGGTCCAAACAATTAGAGAACGCCGCCGCCCGATCCTTTCGAACGTCGCGTGAGTAAATCCGGATTGCATCAAGCCCAAATCCAAGTTTCGCACCGCTTAGATTCACCGCCCCAATTTGGAGTGGGCCGGCAGCAAATCAATTGCCACCGCCCAGGTTGCGCGGATCGTAGCCAATCAACCCCTCAAGCCGCCTTGAGAAAAATGTGAGAAACTCGCAGGTCCTACGCCGCCCAGTTGAACTGGAAACCTCTAGGCGGACGCGGCATCAACAAGAAGCCTTCGCATTCGCGAATCAACTTCTCATCAAGCCCCAATGAATCGAATTCGTTTCGAAATCAACTTGGACCGGACAAAACCTACCGATTGTTCCGAGCCGAAACCGAATCACAGCCTCTCCTACTTGCGTATACAAGCAACGTCTCGCACCGTGCGCGCGAACGCTTGCCTTGCATAGCTTTGCAACACCGCCTGCTTCGCGATCGTCGAAGTTGGAGGTGCTCGAAGGAAGTTGCCGAAATTCGAAACCGACAATCGGAAAGTAAGGCAGATCTCAGTCGTCACTCACAAACCGAAAAGCCCTCGCCGCTTCAGCGCCGTTTGAATAAATTCGCGAACAGTTTTGAGCCAAGACGAACTCCCAAGTCAGGGGTTCCTCCGGTTCGGAACTGGTGTTCGACAAAGTTCATCCAGCCATCGCTAGCCCGTGGTCTGAAAACCCTCTGCAGCGCCCAGCCTGCCTGATCGTACCAAACAACCAGAGGGAACTGAACTGGACTGCATCCGGGATGGTCAAAACCATGGAAGCGGCGTCACTGCCAGGGCGCCACCGGGGTGGCGCCACAGTGACTCTCTGGACTACTTCACTTCGACGACGCCGCCGGCGCCTTCGATTTCGGTCTTGATCTTGGCTGCTTCGTCCTTCGAAACGCCAGTCTTGACCGTGACCGGTGCGCTCTCGACCATCTTCTTGGCGTCCATCAGCGAAGCGCCAGTGATGTTCTTCACGACCTTCACGACTTCCAGCTTCTTGTCGCCGGCGTTGGCCAACACGACATCGAATTCGGTCTTTTCAGCAGCAGCGGCTGCGCCGCCACCTGCTCCACCGCCCGGTGCAGCCATTACCACGGCACCGCCAGCAGCCGGTTCAATACCGTACTGGGCCTTGAGGTAATCGCTCAATTCTTTCGCCTGCTTCAGGGTCAAACCGGCAATCTGATCGCCGATTGTCTTGGTTTCTGCAGAAAATTCCATGGTTGCGCTGTCAGACATTTACTCGTCACCCTTTCTTCGATTCCGGGCCGCACGACGCGTGCAGCCTTCGTCAAAAAACACCAGTTCAAATGAAAACAAATATGTTCAATTTCTTGCCCGAGGCCACTTCAGCGATACCGCTGAACTCCGCTCAAACAAAAAACGTTAATCTCCGTCAAACGACACCCAGAACCGAAGAAAACTCCGGCCCAAAGGTTACCAGCTTTCCAAGCTGGCTGCGGCGACCGTGCCTTGAAAATCCCGAACAGCCATGTTCGAAATGAATTGACCGGTTCGTGGGACCAAATCCAAAAGGATAAGGCCTGCCAGACTGAACCAAAATGACTGAACTTAGCCGTTCTTCTCGCCAGCTTGCTCGATTTGGCTGGCAAGCTTGCCGGCCGGAGCAATGATCTGGGCAGCCAATTGGCGGCCCGGACCGAGAATCTGACCAACCAGAAGGCTCAGCTGCTCTTGGCGGTTAGGCCACTTACTGATCTCGGCTACCTTTTCAGCAGTCAGCCGCTCTCCGTCCATCACGCCGCCACGAGTCTTAAAGACAGAGAACTTCTCGTCCTTGTCCAACTCAGTGACTTCCTTCACCAGGGTGATGAAGTCCTCACCGCCGTACAGGACAGCAGCAGTTCCCTTGAGCCCCTCAAATGCAGGCCCAAGCGAAGTACCGTTAGTCGCCAGCCGGGCCAAGCTATTCTTGATCACCAGCACGCCGATCTTCTTGTCCCGCAGCTTCTTGCGGAGCTCAGCAGTCAACTCGGAGTTCAGCCCGACCATATTGCCGACAACGCAGTCCTGAACACCGTTCAGGCGACGCTTGATGTCATCTGCGACCAGACTTTTTACAACCTTGCTCATATCTCTTTTGCCTCAGGTTGGCAGAAAGTATCTACCAACTCGAATCGATTCAATGACTCAATCTTCCAAACCAAACCGCATCCTAATCGCTTTCGCCCACGACCCGCTTTTCGCTCTGCCCCATCCTTTCAGGCAAAGCTGTCATTCGTGTCGAGAAGCGCGACGCGGATGACGGTGGGTCGCCGGCTTGTAAGAGGAAAAGCCGGCAATCCAAAACAAATCAACTAAGCGGCAACCGTGACCCCGGGACTCATCGTGGCGGAAATCGAAATCCCCTTTACGTAAGTTCCCTTGATCGTTGCCGGCTTAAGGTTTTGAATGAAGTCAATAAACGCTTGAATGTTTTCTTGTAGCTTTTGTGCGTCGAAGCTCATCCGCCCGACAACCGCGTGGACATTGCCACCGGCGTCATTGCGGAACTCGACCTTACCAGCCTTGTATTCTTTCACGGCAGTGGCGACGTCGGGAGTCACAGTTCCCGCACGTGGCGAAGGCATCAAACCTCGAGGACCCAAAACGCGACCCAAAGGCCCCACCAAACCCATCATGTCCGGAGAAGCAATGCAGACGTCGAACTCCATCCAGCCTTCTTGAATCCGCTTGGACAAGTCTTCTTGTCCGACGACGTCAGCACCAGCTGCCTTGGCCGCATCGGCAGCGGGCCCCTTGGCAAACACAACAACCCGCTGGGTCTTGCCGATTCCGTGTGGCAATACCAACGAACCACGGACCAGTTGGTCTGCTTGTTTGGCATCAATC
>JBJTQD010000742.1:0-1748 GCA_046075445.1 Planctomycetota bacterium | reverse complement strand
GCTGCTGTTTTTTATGGTGATCCGAGCATTCTCAAGCCAGCTGTTCCAGTGGAATCTTGCCGGGTTTTGGTCGAGCGATCCGACGAGAACGTCGCCCCAGTCAGTTGCGAGGGTCTGTTTAAACTCCTCATCGCCGTAGCCGAAATCTACGGTCTGGAAGCCTTGAGTTTCATTTTCGGCAATGATGCGAAGGAAGAGTTCGAGGCCTGGCGAGTAACGCGCGTGGGGGAAGTTGAAAACGGGTAGCCAGTAATGCAGAACCCCGTTTGCCTGCATCCCGAAGTGGCCAGCGATGCGATCTTTGCCGGCCCAGAGGATTGAGCAGACTCCTCGGAATGCACTTGTCCGCTGCTGGAAGATTTCCTGAATCAGCTTCACGGACCAAGTCGGGGCAAAATAGTCGGGGCAACCGGTGCGATTGTATTTCTCTCGCTTCATGGCGAGTAGCCATTCGAGGTCCGCGGGGTTAGTCGATTGGAAATCGAGCCGGATCGGGCCTAATTCCCTCTCTATCTTGCGAGTCTTTTGCGGGTGTCTGGAAACTCGGTAGGAGCGTTTGCGAAGTTGCTCAAGGTAAGCAACTGAGCCGGTGTGAAGGTTGACCCAAGACCGCTTCAGTTTGCGGTGATAGCTGAAAGACTCGAAGCTTTTTTGGATCGGGAAGTGAGAGTGAAAATCGAATCGCTCAAGTTGGGCTGCCGCGAGAAAGTCGCACGGCGGGAATTCCTCGTTCGGGGCAAGCAGAGGTCCGTGGTAGTCGTTAAGTGCGCCGGCAATTGGCAATCCCAAGCCTGATGAAATTCTGTGGAAAGGCCAGATGCCAACCACCTTGCCAGCCCGGCTCATAACCACTGCTTCGGTCGGTCTGGACTTGCTGGCAGCTTCTAAGAACACCCAGCAGTAATAAGGACTTTCCCAGTTTTGCGAAGTTCGTTGCAGTCGACGCCAGTCACTTGCGAGTTGGTCGACGCTGTTCGCCAGGTCGACGAGTTCGTAGCGTTTTGCATCCATGTTGACTGAGTTCACGATTGTTCGCTAGCAGAAGAGAGTGGGCTTATGGATGCGAGAGAGTTTTGCCGAGCCACGCAGCTCTTACAGGTTTGATTTTAATTCGCCGGAGTGGGGGCAGTGCCCTTTTGCAACGGCGCTCTGGGGCATGAATGACAACGTAGAAGGCATTTTCGGCAAATTCCGAAAAAAGGGAATCTTCATTAAATCCGGCAAGGTCTTCCAAACGATGAACTAACCAACGGAACGTCCCGCCTTGAAGGTGGTACGCGCCTCATCCTGCCTATGCGTGGAACAATTCGGGGGAATTCCATGACGCTCACTAAGAGTGGGTGGCGAGGTTGGTTCGCAAGTGCGGCCAAGCAGAACTCGCCACGTAATGAAAAACCAAATCGAACGTTAACGCCGCTTCTGCTTCTAATCGCAGCAGTCGTTTGCACTCAATCCACGGGTTGCTTGGGCACGAATCGCCCGCATGCCTGCGGAAATATGGTTGATGGAGCCTTCTCGAATTTCCGCGAGCGAGTTTGGGCGAATCGCGCTTTCAACCTCGAGTACCGGCACATGCCGCGGAAGTTTCGCGAGCATTTCCGTAAAGGGTTCGTCGAAGGCTACTGCAATGTCTGCAACGGGGGTGATGGCTATATTCCAGCCATGCCTCCGCGCGACTACTGGGGCTACGAGTACCAGTCCTCCGACGGAGCCCAATGCGTCTCCGCCTGGTTTGAGGGTTATCCCGA
>JBJTQD010000741.1:0-1093 GCA_046075445.1 Planctomycetota bacterium | reverse complement strand
GCCACGTCGCGTCCGCATTTTCGTTCCACCAGCGAGTCTCCCAGTTGGGCCATGAGACGCAGGTGAGTGCTGATGATTCCCCGAATCAGCGAACCGAAACGAGCCGCATCCGAAACCAACGCCGGAACGGCGAAGTTGAAGATGTCGGCCAGCCCGTTGCAATATTGTCTGGCAATCAAGTCTCGCTCTCGCGCCGCCGACATAGCGGTCAGAATATGCTCGGGAGCAGTCGCCTGCCGCACGTCATGTTCGGGTGCGGTTCCCAAGCCACCGGGCTGGGCAATTTGAATCGCCTCGTAAATCAACTGGCAGTCCCGCGGCGTGCTCGCTTCGATCAGGTCCAGCACCCCGCAGGACGATAAGCTTCCCTCGGCATGAGCTTTGACGATTGGAGCCATCAGCAGGGCGATTCCGAGGTTTGAGTTCGAGCGGAGCTGCGATCGAGTCGCCACGACAATCTCGCGAACGAGTTCGCCAAGTGAAGCAAACGCACAGCGGTCAACCACATCTCCCAGAATTTGCGCGCTCAGCAGGAAGTCATAGAACGAGAGGTCCGCGAAGTCCGCACCGCGGTGGACATTGCCGACTTTGGGTGCCGCGGCTTCGAGTGAGCAAGCTAGGGCCGCCGCGTGACCGACAGAGCGAAATTGCAGGGGCGATTTCGGCATCTCAATTACCGCTTTTAGCGCTGAGGAATCCGCGGATTCGAGGAATCACTACCTCTGGTTCGTCGAGGATCACGTAGTGCCCTGCGAGTGGCCGCTCCTCGACATCGGCATCGACCCAGTGGTCCTGAAAGCGCCGCAAACATTCCGGACGGAAGCACCAGTCGCGCATTCCCCAAATCAAAAGTTTCTTTTGGGGCAGCGACGACAATTGGGCTTCAATTGCAGCCAGACGCAGCCAAGTCGGTTGACGGGCCGAAGTTGGGATGTCGCGAACAAATTGATAAGTCGCGATTCGATTCGCCCAAGAGTCGTAGGGAGCCAAGAGTCCAGCTTTCACCGCGGGCGGAAGTCCACCGCGGCGCTCGGTTGCCATGAATGTTGCCGCCCGAGCAAACAGGTTGAGACCCTGAACTGCCCATTTGCCC
>JBJTQD010000740.1:0-4487 GCA_046075445.1 Planctomycetota bacterium | reverse complement strand
AACCGGAACCAAAAAATTAGCTTCGTTGAACGGTATTGCGTTTAGCCCGCAGCCGGAGCACAAAGCCGCCGGGCTTTGGCGCAGGCGAGGCGCAGCGCAGTGGCAGCAAGCCCCAAAAAAAGACGCGTTCGCATTCCGCCTGACGTTCGCTCCAAATTCCAAGGTATCAGTTTGGTACATTTTCTAAACCGGCGAGACTCGATGGAATCTCAAAATTTAACCCTGCGGAGTCAAAGTTCGTGAACCGTTTCGACGCGAAGCAAAAGCAAACGATCGTTCCGCAAGTCGTCTTTCGAGTGCTCCTTATCGCGATTGTCGCTTTCGCGTTTTGCTTTCATAAAGAAGCAACAGCTCAAGTTCCTCGACAGACCGCGGCGAGCCCACTGCGTCTCGACTGGAAACAACTCCAGCCACTTCCGGACAAGCTGGGAGTCGCAGGGGCTTACGCGGGCATCAGCGACGGCCGACTACTCGTCGCCGGGGGAGCTAATTTCCCCGAGCTCCCTCCATGGCAAGGTGGCGTGAAGGTTTGGCACGACCGTGTTTGGGCAATGGACCTCACCTCGGGAGAATGGACTGAGGCGGGCAAACTGCCGCGGCCAATCGGCTACGGCGTCTCGATTTCTACCGATCGTGGATTGATTTGCATCGGCGGAAGCGACAGCAAAAAGCATTATCGCGATTGCTTTCTGCTGAGCTGGACAGCCACGGGTTTACAGACGGAATCATTACCAGATTTGCCGCAGCCATTGGCGAACGCCGCTGGGGCTATGGTCGGGCAAAGCATTTACGTTTGCGGTGGAACCGACACGCCCGATGCGAATCGCCCGCTGGCGACATTGTGGCGACTTGATTTGTCGGCGCGAGAACCGAACTGGGAGCAGCTCGATAACTGCCCGGGCGGTCCGCGATTGCTCCCTGCCGCGGCGAGCGGCTCGGATTCCTTCTACTTGTTCGGGGGAGCTGACTTGAAGCCAACCGCCGATGGAAAGGCAGGCCGCATCTATCGCCGAGACGCATGGGCTTATTCCGCTGGCAAAGGTTGGCGCCGCTTGGCTGAACTGCCTGCACCGGTCGTCGCCGCGCCGTCGCCTGCTCCGCGGTTGAGCAGCGGTGAGATTCTGCTCCTGGGAGGAGACTCTGGTGAGCACGTCGGTTTTCAGCCGCCAGACCAGCACCCAGGTTTTTCAAAGAATCAGTTCCTCTACAATCCGAGCCGCGACGAGTGGCGAACATTGCCTGAGCCATCGCGCGTCTCACGCGTCACAGCGGCGCTGGTAAAGACAGCCGCGGGCTGGCTCCTGGTCAGTGGCGAGCAGCGGCCCGGGGTTCGGTCGCCCGAAGTTTGGCAGGTCGAGGAGCAGCAGTAGTGGTCCAGCCGAGTGAACGCTCATTGAATTCGGAACGTGACTCGGATCGCTCGGACCCGGGTGCGGCTGCGCTGCGGACTGCTTGGTTTGTGGTGCTGCTTTTGTTTCCAGTAGCCCTGCTGAACTATCTCGACCGGCAACTGCTCGCTCAGATGAAAACATCCGTGATGCTGGACCTGCCAGATATCAAGCGCGAGGAAAATTGGGGGATGATCCTCGCCATGTTCAAGTGGGTCTACGCAGGACTCAGCCCGATCGGTGGCTACATCGCGGACCGTTACAGCCGGCGTTGGGTGATCGTGGTCAGCTTATTCGTCTGGTCGATCGTCACTTGGCTGACGGGTCAAGTGACAACCTACGAGCAACTTCTTTGGACGCGTGCGCTAATGGGAATCAGCGAGGCGTTCTACATCCCGGCCGCACTGGCGTTGATTGCTGCGCACCACTGGGGAGCAACTCGTTCGCGCGCGGTGGGAATTCACCAGTTTGGGATTTACTCCGGTGTAATCTTGGGTGGCTTTAGTGGCTATATCGCCGAGGACCCAGACCTCGGCTGGCGATGGGCTTTTGCTGCTTGCGGTTTAGTCGGAATCATTTACGCCGTCCCGTTGGCTTGGCTGCTGCGCGAACCGCAGCGAGAGTCGTCTGCTCTCGATGCGAGCCACGCTTCTCCGCTGGTATCGATGGGCCAGCTATTGACGAACGTCTCTTTTCTGTTGCTGGTCCTTTATTTCACTCTTCCCGCGTTGCCAGGCTGGGTCGTTCGCGATTGGATGCCGTCGATTCTCAAAGCCGAATTCAAGATCGGGCAGGGCCAAGCAGGTGTCTCGGCGACGCTCTACTGGCAACTCGCCGCGATCGGTGGAGCCATTTTGGGAGGTTGGCTAGCCGACCGCTGGATACAGACCAATTTGCGGGGCCGAATTTACGTCTCCGCAATTGGCATGGGGCTGATCGTCCCGGCTCTGTTCGGGGTCGGATACTCGCCGCTGACGGGACAGCTCTGGGTGGCGATTCTGTTTTTGATTCTGTTTGGATTGGGCTGGGGTTTTTTCGACTGCAACAACATGCCGATCTTGTGCCAAATTACCCAGCCCCAAGTGCGGGCGACTGGCTACGGCCTGATGAACTTGGTCAGCATCAGTTGTGGAGGACTGGCCGACTGGGGATTTGGAATCTTGCGCGACCGGGGCGTGCCGCTTTTTGGTATCTTCAGCATCTTCGCCGGGGCTGCGGTGTTGTCGATCTTTCTGGTCCTCTCGATTCGGCCCCAGCAAACGGATTAGGACTTCGAGCCGTTACAGGAACCAAGCATGAGAAAGGCAGCGATTCGTTTAACGGGATTGGTCGCCGCGACGCATTCCCCTTTCGCTGCCGATGGTTCGCTGGCCCTCGGCGTGATCGAAAGGCAAGCCGAACACCTGCATCTGCAAGGAATTCGCACGGTCTTTATTGGGGGCAGCACAGGAGAAAGCCAATCGCTCAGCCTCAGCGAGCGGTTGGCGCTGGCCGAGCGATGGAGTGAAGTCGTCCGCAGGACGCCATTACAGTTGGTGGTCCATGTCGGAGCGAACTGTTTGGCGGATGCGGCCACGCTGGCGGCCCAAGCCGAGAGGCTGGCTGCGGCCGCGATTTCGGCGCTCGCTCCCAGCTATTTCAAACCTCGAAGCACCGAGCTACTGGTTGATTCGATGGCCCAGATCGCGAAAGCGGCTCCCGCGACGCCGTTTTACTACTACGACATTCCCCAGCTGACCGGACTGAGTCTTTCGCTGCCGGAGTTTCTCGACAAAGCCGAACAGCGAATTCCAAACTTGGTAGGCGTGAAATTCTCTGGTCCCGACCTGATGGCTTATCAGCAGTGCCTCCACGCTCAAGCCGGGCGCTGGGATTTACCTTTCGGCATGGACGAGTGTCTCTTGCCGGCACTCGCTCTGGGAGCGAAAGGGGCCGTGGGCAGCAGCTACAACTTTGCCGCTACGATCTACCACCAACTGTGGCAAGCGTTTGACCGAGGTGATCTCGATGCGGCTCGATCTCAGCAGTGGAGGAGCGTCCAGCTGATTCAACTGCTTGCCAGCTACGGCTACATGGCCGCGGCGAAAGCGTTGATGGAGCGACTTGGCGTTCCGGTTGGCCCACCGCGGCTCCCCAACAGTTCTCTGACAAGCGAACAGCGGCAACAACTTTACTCGCGACTCGAGGAACTTGGTTTCTTCAGCTGGCTGGAAAACTGACCTTGTCCGAATCGCTCGCCTGGCTTTGAAGACCCACTCGTTTAAAAAGTCTTGAGCGCCAAATCAAAATCCGAGGCTCCAAACTCCGTGTCCGTACCCCCGCAACCAGAACCGCGACTCACCACCACTTTGGGACGAGATTATCTCCGCTCGACCTACCGAGAAGGATTGCTCGAAGACACCCTTCGTTTCTGGTTTCCGCGATCGCTCGACTGGGACCACGGCGGCTTCCTGCATTGCTTCGACCGCAGCGGCGAACTTTTCGAGACGGATAAATCGATTTGGGTTCAGGGGCGGATGACGTGGGTGCTCCTTAAGCTCTACAACGAGGTAGAGGCTCGGCCCGAGTGGCTGGAGTGGGGGCTGCATGGGCTGGAGTTCCTCTCCCGGAATGGCTTCGACACCGACGGCCGTATGTTCTTCCACGTCACCCGCGACGGCCTTCCGATTCGCAAGCGGCGGTATGCGTACAGCGAATCGTTCGCGGCGATCGCCTTTGCCGCAGCCGCTCGCGCGACCGGACGCGAAGCATAC
This sequence comes from Planctomycetota bacterium, assembly GCA_046075445.1. Classification (GTDB taxonomy): domain Bacteria; phylum Planctomycetota; class Planctomycetia; order Pirellulales; family Pirellulaceae; genus BJ22. The sequence continues at coordinate 346 of JBJTQD010000740.1, read as the reverse complement.
GCCGTGCGGGCGCGTGATTTGTTTCGATTCTTCGTTCGCTGGAATTTCGAGCCCGGATTGATGCCGCCGAAATTCACGGCGACCCGGCCTCTAATCGGGATGGGGCCAAGAATGATTGCGCTGGTGACGGCCCAGGAATTGCGATCGCAATTGGGGCCCGACCCGGAATGGGACGCGATCATCGACCGCTGTATTGTCGAGATCCGAGATTGGTTTGTGCGGCCAGAACTGCAAGCCGTACTGGAAGCGGTCGGTCCGGATGGCAAAGTCAGCGATCACATCGACGGCCGCACGCTCAACCCGGGCCACGCTATCGAAGGCGCTTGGTTCATCATGGAGGAGGGGC
>JBJTQD010000739.1:0-2286 GCA_046075445.1 Planctomycetota bacterium | reverse complement strand
AGTCGTCCAGTCGCTGGCCCGGACGCGGACCGGGCGTGTGATCTGTTTCTTGGTGCTTGGGCTGAGCATCATTAGCGCGGGCTACTCTGCCGCGAACCCTTGGGTACATCCTTGGCTCTATCAGGTGTGGGATTGGACCGGCCTGCCGAAGTGAGGCGGGGGGCGGTGGGAATTGGGTATACGGAATCGGTTTAAGGATGCGTTAGATTAGGGGCGTGGGACGGTTGGGACCTCTGGGACTATTGAGACTATTGGGAGCAAGAGCCTGAGTTCAGCGGATTAATTGAGTCGTTTGAACAAAGAAGGGAATTTGTATCCGCATTCCCAATTCCGTATTCCGACTTCCGAACTCCGCATTCCCTCGCCAGTCCACCTTGCCTCTTTTCGCCGAATCCGGCTAAATTGCGGGCCTCGTTTGCTCGCTTTTTCCGACCGACCACCAACTCGCCTGCTGCCGGATGAATATTCAATTTTACAACTCGCTGACCAATCGCCTTGAACGTTTTGAATCGCTGGAGCCGGGCAAGATCCGGATGTACAGCTGCGGTCCGACGGTCTCCGACTTTGCCCACTTTGGCAATTTCCGCACCTTTCTCTTCGGCGATGTGCTGCGTCGCTTTTTGGAGTTGGTTGGGTACGACGTCAATCAAGTGATGAATATCACAGACGTGGGTCACATGACCGACGGCGAAGAAGACAAGATGACCCAAGCCGCGGCGCGAATGAAGGAGAACAAGAAATCGGGTCGCGTCGCCGAGGGTGCAGTCGAAAATCCAGACGACCCGTACCAGATCGCTGAGTACTACACCAAGGCGTTTCTCGATGACGCGCGAAAGCTGGGCTACAAAGTCGCTTTCGAGTATCCGCAGAAGATGCCCAAGGCGACCGACCATATCAGCGGGATGTTGGCGATGATCAAGCGACTGATCGATCGCGGTCACGCTTACGTTGCCGACGATGGCGTCGTCTACTTCAGCGTCGAAAGCTTTCCGGCTTACGGGAAACTGAGTGGCAATACCCTGGAGCATTTGCAGACTGGGGCAGGGGGGCGCGTTTCGGATGAGAATCAATCGCGCAAGCGACATCCCGCCGACTTCATGCTCTGGAAACCGGACTCACATCACATTATGAAATGGGACAGCCCTTGGGGCGTTGGCTATCCGGGCTGGCATATCGAGTGCTCGGTGATGGCTCGCGAACTGCTGGGTCATGACCTGATCGACATCCACACTGGCGGCGAGGACCTGATCTTCCCGCACCACGAATGCGAAATTGCTCAGTCTTGCGGGGCATCGGGAAAAGATACGTTCGCCCGGTTCTGGATCCATGCTCGCTTTCTGTTTGTCGAGGGTGAGAAGATGTCCAAGTCCAAGGGCAACTTCTTTACGGCTCGCGACATCTTCGAAGGGAAGAAAGTCGGCGGCGTCAAAGGACGCGAGGTCCAGCCCGAAGTATTGCGCTTTGAGCTGATCAAAGCCCACTACCGGACCAACATGAACTTTACTGAAAAGGGATTGGCCGACTCAGCGACAACCGTGCGGCGGTTCATGGAACTGCGGCAGATGCTTGACGAAAAGAGTGGCGGCCAAGCAGCGGACGTCGATCTGACTCATCCCGTTCTCGAACAGTTTGCAGCGGCTTTGGCCGACGACTTGAACATCGCCGGTGCGCTGGCGGTGGTGATCCCGTGGGCCAGCGGTCCGCACCCTGATCCACGGCTTTCGCTCGGTGTTTGGAAAAAGTTGAACTCGGTTTTGAGTGTCGCCCCGATCAACGAAGGGATCGCCGCAGCAGCTGGGTTGGCAGCCGGGCCGGACCCGCGGCTGGAGCAAGCGCAAAACTGGTGCCGCGAACTCGATGCGGCTCGAGCGGCGAAGAATTTTTCGCTCGCCGATGAATTGCGCAAGCGGATTCAAGAGGCGGGTTTTGAGGTGCGAACAACGAAAGACGGGACCGTCATTCAGAAGAGTTTGGCGTAGAACGCGGGATGAGACTCACGGGATCGCAGCCTCTAATTTATTCGCGAGCGGGCGAAAGATTGGGTTGCGATTTTTTTGCGTTTACTCTTCGTGCAGCACTTTGAGGTAGAGGTTACGCCAGGCGACGTTGCAGAGCGGGCCGTTGTGAACCTGTAGCGCGATAAATCCTTGGTAGGTTGCGTCCTTGGCGTCTTCGTCTTTGAAGTCAACTCGCTTTTCGCCGTTCAGCCAAGTCTCGATGTGATTTCCTTCACAGCGGACGGTGATCACATTCCACTCGTCCCAGCGAAAAACATGCTGGCCTTGG
>JBJTQD010000738.1:0-1927 GCA_046075445.1 Planctomycetota bacterium | reverse complement strand
TCGCTTTTCGCTGGCGCTGGTTGTGAGATGGATCGCGACTGCGGTTCGACTCGCTGATAGTCGAGCGGTTGCAGCCAATATTCCGCCGATCATAATTCCGCAAAGCGATGTTTCGCAGGGGTGACCGGTGTACGAGTGCTTCACTAGGATCATCGCCGACAAAGATAGTCGAATTTCCGCCGTACATTGAACTGTAAGGAACATGAAACTCGATCTAAGCGAACTCCGTTGCAAGCTGAATGAACTGCGGGCCGAATCTGCGCGGCTGGAACCTTCAGCAGCCACACAGCTGGAATGGTCGCAGCAAGTAGCTGAGTTTGCCACTCGGTTCGTCGAGAAGTTGCCGGAGACGCCTGCCTATTCGCTGGACCGCGGCTCGTCCGCGAAGGGATTTGCGATCTCCGACCAGCCGCATGAGCTACCGGAATTGCTGGGCCAACTCGACGAGCGGATGCTGCGACTCGGACTGAACCCGGCCAGTGGCGGCCATCTCGGCTATATCCCGGGAGGGGGGGTCGTTCCCTCGGCGCTGGGTGACTATCTCGCGGCGGTGACGAATCAGTACGCGGGAGTGTTCTTTGCCGGTCCCGGTGCCGTGCGGATGGAGAATGACCTGATTCGCTGGCTCTGTCAGCTCGTCGGTTTTCCCGAGACGGCGCTGGGGAATCTTGCCAGCGGCGGTTCGATCGCGAACTTGATCGCTTTTGTCACCGCGCGAGATGCCCAAAAGATTGATTCGCAGCGAGTTCGCCAAGCCGTGATTTACTTGACCGAGCAGGTTCATCACTGCGTCCACAAGGCGATTCGCATCGGCGGATTGGCGGAAGCGATCGTGCGCAACGTGCCGATGGACTCGCGCTTTCGAATGGACTCCGATGTTCTGGGAAAATTAATCGCTCAAGATTTGGCCAATGGGCTCCATCCGTTTCTGGTCGTAGCGTCGGCGGGCACGACCGATACGGGAGCGATCGATCCGCTCGACCGGATCGCGGATCTCTGCGCGACTCATGGATTGTGGCTGCACGTCGATGCGGCTTACGGGGGCTTCTTTCTTCTCGCTGAAGATGAAGACCTCGAGGGACGAACGATTCCCGAGCGATTCACCGGGATCTCACGAGCCGACTCGATCGCGATTGACCCGCACAAAGGCTTGTTCCTTAGTTACGGGCTGGGGGTAGTGCTGATTCGAGATGTGGCTGCGCTGAGGCGGTCCCATTACTACTTGGCGAATTACATGCAGGACACGGTCGCTGCACTCGACGAGCCGAGTCCGGCTGACCTCTCTCCCGAACTAACAAAGCATTTTCGCGGGTTGCGAATGTGGTTGCCGTTACAACTTTTCGGCGTCGCGCCTTTCCGAGCCGCGCTTCAAGAGAAGCTGGGGCTTTGCCGGTTGTTCTATCACGAGATCCACGCGCGGGGCTTCGAAGTCGGCCCGCCACCGGAGCTTTCGGTCTGCATCTATCGCTATGTCCCGCGCGAAGGGGATGTGAACGAATTCAATCGCCAGTTGGTGGAAGCGGTCCACCGCGATGGAAAGGTCTTCATCTCATCGACGACGATCGATGGACAAGTCTGGCTGCGGCTCGCCGTGCTTTCCTTTCGAACGCACCTCCGCGAGATCGATTACCTGCTGGAGTTCCTGCCGCGAACGGCTCGCGAACTGGAGAAAACGAGGCTCTAAACAGGCAACAACAGCGGCTCGATTAACCTGGCGGCCAAGCCAATTGGCGACCGCCGAGCAAATGGAAATGCAAATGGTCAACCGATTGACCGCCCCATTTCCCCGAGTTGGTCACGACTCGGAATCCGTTACCCAGTCCCTGTTCGCGGGCGATCTTGCTGATCGCGACCATTAAGTGACCGAGCAAAGCCGCATCGGCTTCCTCGACTTCGGCCAAACTCCGAATTTCCTTCCGCGGGATCA
>JBJTQD010000737.1:0-4047 GCA_046075445.1 Planctomycetota bacterium | reverse complement strand
CGCGTCAGAGCCCGCGACCCACCCTACTGTTTTCCGATCTGGCTGCAGTGGTGGGTGCGCGTCAGAGCCCGCGACCCACCCTACTGGGGCTCGCTGTTTTGGTGGGCGTGCGAGAGAGCAGCGACCCACCCTGCTGGGGCTGTTTTCTGAGTGTGTGTGCGGTTTCGGACCGGTGGTGACGGTTATTCCTCACGCTTTCTATTAGCCCTGATACCGTGGCTGGGGAGCGGCTGAGTTGGGGACCGAAACGGGTTCTTTCTGATTACAATGGGAAGTTTCGCCCGCGACGGTGTTTTGGGGCTGGGACCGCTGCCGGTTCCGCCTCAACGGTTGGCTCTGCCGACTCACAGCAATCGGGGCTCGTTCAGCCTGCGCGGCGTGGCCAATGACCTGCTTAGCCGGCTGCGCCCGAGCAAATTCCTGCGTGAAACCATCTCATGATTAACCGCCTTTTGAGCCTCACCGCGATTCTCGCTTTGTCTTTTTGTTCCAACTCGGCGCAGGGGCAGCCCGGAAAGCCTCCCACCGCGCCGGCTCCGGTCGTCGTCGGGCAAGTTGTTCGGCAGGAAATCGGCGAGCAGCAATCCTTTGTTGGCTCGGTCAGCGCCCTGCGGCAAGTCACAGTCGGCTCGGCAGTCGAGGGGCGTGTGGGAGACGTGCTTGTGAATAGAGGCGACAAGGTGGCTGGGCCGCGCGAACTTCCGGCAGTAGATGCTGAGCCAGCGAAAAAGGAGCCCGGGCAAATCTTGGCTCAACTCGAAACTCGTACACTGAGTCTCCAAATCGATACAGCCAACACTTTGCTGACTTTAGCCAAAGACGCCGCTGCGGAACTTGCCGCAAATCTTCCTCGCGAGATCGAGCTGGCTGAATCGAAACTGGAAGAAGCAAAAGCTCGCGTCGAATTCAGCGAGAAGGACCTGGAGCGGCAGAATCGACTGAAGGCTCAAGAGGGCGTCGTCTCCGAAACGGAATACGAGCAAGCGCTAACCCAGCATCAAGTCAACACGCAACTCGCCGCCCAGGCCGCCAGCGAACTGGCTCGGCTCAAAGCGACCAGCGATCTGCGACTGAGACAGGTCGAATCTCGAATCAAGGCAGCCGAGCAGGAAATCCTCCGCCTGGAAGATCTCAAGTCCAAGTACACGCTTCGCGCGCCTTTCGATGGGTACGTGATCAACAAGTTGACCGAAGTCGGGGCTTGGGTTCGCTCTGGCGATCCGATTGCCGAGATTGTCCATCTCGATAATCTCGAATTCGAGTTCGCGGTGCCTCAGCAATATCTCGGTGAGATTCAGCGCTCGTTTGAAGAAGGCGGGGCCAGTCTCAAAGCGCGCATTGAAATCGAGGGCTTGAGCGAAACGATCGAGGGCCAAGTCGACACGATTGTCCCGCAGGCTGACTTGCGGTCACGAACCTTGCCGGTGAGAGCCAAGATCGCCAATGTCGAACGGGGAGGCTTGCCATTGCTACGTCCAGGAATGATCGGTCGCGCCTCCCTTTCGTTTGGCGAGCGGCGCGAGGTGATTCTGGTCAAGAAAGATGCCTTGGTGCTCGGGGGAGCGACTCCGATTGTTTACAAGCTAGTGAAAAACGGTGATAAAACAACCGTCGCTCAGGTGTCGGTTAAGGCCGGATCGAGTGTCGGTTCTTGGATCGAGGTCAGCGGCAATCTCCAACCCGCTGACCAAGTCGTCATTCAAGGCAACGAACGACTGCGGCCGGATCAGGAGGTGAGTATCCTCCGCACCAGTGATGAAACGCCCCCTGTAAACTAGATAAACGCACAACATTCTCAGGTCTGAGTTGTTTTGGGCTCCGCTCCCAAAAATCGTTGGAAAGCTAAAGATTCATGCATCCGATTGTCTGGTTTATCGAGAACCCGGTAAAAGTCTGCTGCGGCGTGATCTTGATCGTGCTGTTCGGGTTGCTGGCGATCTTCCAGATGCCGATTCAGCTTTCGCCGGACGTTGAGCGGCCTCAGGTTTCGATTGAGACGGTCTGGCCCGGGGCGAGCCCGCAGGAAATCGAAAAGGAAATTGTCAAGGAACAGGAAGATCGCCTGCGCAGTGTCGAGGGTGTGGTCAAAATGTCCTCGCAAAGCCTCGATTCGATCGGGCTGATCACGCTTGAGTTCCGGGTCGGCACCAAGATGAACGAGGCACTGATCAAGGTGAACTCGCAGTTGCAGCAGGTCCGCGAGTATCCGATGGACGCGGACAAGCCCAACTTTCGTACTTCCAATCAATTCGATCGCTCGGTCGCCACGTTGATTCTCGGTCCGATTCCTCCGACTCGCGAGAAGATCGAACAGTTCGCCGCCGAACATCCTGAGATTCAGGCAGACGTCCCCCGCGTGCTGCGAGCAACCAGTCCCGCGCTGCTGGTTTATCGACTGAAGGAATTGGCCGAAAAGCATCCGGTGGCCAAACCGCTTGTGCCAGAAGACATCGACGTAGGAGCTTATGGAAAATTTGCCGAAGACGTGGTTGAGGCTCAGCTTGAGCGCGTGCCCGGCGTGGCCGACGTCTTCATTCGCGGCGGTCGGCGGCAGCAACTCCAGGTACTCGTCGACCCGGCGAAGTTGGCTTCGCGAGGACTGACGATTGACACGCTGCGGCGGGGACTGACGCAGAGTAACCAAGACATCTCCGCAGGCGATTTTTGGGAAGGCAAACGGCGAATCGTCGTTCGCATCATGGGGCAGTACCGTTCGCCTGAGCAGGTAGCCGACCAGATCATCGCCACCTCCAATGGCCAGTCGGTTCGCGTGCGGGATGTGGCTGAAGTTCGACTTGATTACGAAAAACAGGTTGGTTTCGTCCGCCGCTTTGGCGTTCAGAATCTTTCGGTCAACGTCCAGCGGGATCTTGGGGCCAACGTCGTTGAAATCATGCGGCAACTTCGTCCGGAAGTGCAGAGGTTGAACGACGGGATCCTCAAGCAAAACGGCTTGGTTCTGACCCAAATCTACGACGAGACTACCTACATTAGTGCTGCCGTGAACCTCGTGCAGTCGAACATCATTCTCGGCGGTGCGCTGACGATCGTGGTGCTGATTCTCTTCCTGCACCTCGGCACCACGGCGCTGATCTTTGCACCGCTCATACTTGGAACAGCGATCGCGGCGCTTTTCTCAACGACTTGGTTTTTTCTGCTGACGATGGTCCTGATCATTACGGCGGGCTTTTGGTTTGCTCGGGGAACGCTGGTGATCGCGATTGCGATCCCGATCAGTATCATCGGCACCTTCCTGATCATGCAGATGCTGGGGCGAAATTTGAATGTCATCAGCCTTGGCGGACTCTCGTTTGCCGTTGGCATGCTTGTCGATAACGCAATTGTCGTGCTGGAGAATATTTTTCGCTTCTCGCAGATGGGGTACAGCCCACTGGAAGCGTCGCGCCGCGCGGTGATCGAAGTCTGGGGAGCCGTTTTGGCTTCGACGCTTACCACTCTCGCGGTCTTCATTCCGGTCATCTTTCTGCCTGGCGAAGTCGGCCAATTGTTCGGCGACATCGCGCTATCGATTAGTGCAGCAGTGGGATTGTCGCTGGTTATCAGCGTGCTCGTGATCCCAATGGCATCGGCCCGTTTGCTGCGGCAAGGCGGCAGCAAGGCGGTCGGTTCGTTCGATGGCGAGGCGAGTTCGCCGCTGGCTCGCTGGATTGAGTTGCTCGGCCAAAAGACGATGAATGCAATTGTCAGCCTGAATCGCTGGCTCGAGGCAACTTGGACCCGGCAAATTGCTCTCGTGCTTGGCACGTTGCTGCTCTGCGGATTGGCGTCGTGGTGGCTGATGCCCAAGCTGGAATATCTACCCACCGGCAATCGCAACCTGATCATTGCCAACGTGATCACGCCTCCCGGTTATAACCCGCAGCAGTTGAGCGACATCGGGATGGAGGTAGAAGAAATCCTCAAGCCTTACTGGGATATTGATCCGAAAACCGAGGACACTTCGGGGTTAGAGTATCCGACGATTTCCGACCTGTTCTATGTCGCACGCGACCGAAGTGTGTTTCTCGGATTGCGTGCGCATGATGA
>JBJTQD010000736.1:0-5746 GCA_046075445.1 Planctomycetota bacterium | reverse complement strand
TGGCCGTCGGTGATGTGATTTCGCTGATGATCGTCAGTTTCGTGCGCGGCGTGATTCCAGCCGTCAAAGAGTCGACGACTTGCTGAGCCGATTCGATTCGTTCGGGGAGCGGCACGACTTTGACTTTGGCTCCGGTCCTCGCACATTTTCGCTCCCAGATGCGCATCACCGCGCCGTACTCGTGATCGTTCAGGAGGACTTCGTCACCTTCGCGGAGGGGGAAACTGTCCGCGACGACGTTCATGGCAAACGTTGCGTTCTCAGCGAAAACAATATTTTTTCGGGCTGTTCCCAGGAAGTCGCCCAGTTTTTGGCGAGCCTCCAAAAGTAGCGGTTCGAACTGGCGAACGTAAAAGTCCATCGGCTGGCAATCGAGCGCGTCGATGTACTCGCGCCGCACCTCGCGAACCGGGCTGGGGGATGGTCCGAAAGAGCCGTGGTTCAGGTAGATGGAATCTGGGCGAATCGACCAGAGGGACGCCAAATCAGACCAATCGCTGTCGACCTCGGGACGGCGCTCCAAGAGACTTCCTTGCGTTGCCATTCTAACCCTCCGAATCTAGCCAATCTAAAAACCGTGCATTTTCGGGGCGAATTGCCCCAGTTGGAAATTCTTCTTTTTCTCGCTTTAATACGCAAACCGGCCTGCACCTGCTCAAACCACGAACACCACTGCACAAAAAAGTCGCGACCCACCGGGGACCGATTTTTTGGGGTGAGCGAAAATGCAAGCATTTACTCGGTTGCCGACATAATCGTGAATCGGCATACGACTTGCAATGGGCGGGGACTCAGCAGAGGAAGCGTGCCTTCAAGCCGCTGGCGACCCAACTGCTTCCCTAGTTTATTCGTTTCGCGCGGGTTGATGCAGAACGATTGGCTGTGCATCCGAAGTTCGATTTTTGTTTTTTGCTTACCCTGCTCAAAGGCGGGAAGCTCAACCTATTTGAGGTGCAAGTTGACTCCAAAGGAAATTTTGGCGCTCTGTCGAGAGAAAGGTGTGAAAGCGGTTGATCTCCGCTTTATGGATTTCATTGGGACATGGCAGCACACGACCATTCCCGTGCATCAATTGACCGAAGACACGTTTAACGACGGTCAGGGCTTTGATGGCTCCAGCATTCGCGGCTGGCAGCAGATCAACGAGAGCGACATGTTGCTGGTACCCGATCCGTCAACGGCATTCCTCGATCCATTCACGCAATTACCGACGCTGATCATGATCTGCAACATTCAAGATCCGATCACGCGAGAGGATTACAGCCGCGACCCTCGAAATGTGGCTCGCAAGGCGAACGCTTATCTGCAGCGCACTGGCTTGGCTGATACCGTCTACTTTGGACCAGAGGCTGAGTTCTTCATTTTCGACGACGTCCGCTTTGACCAGAATGCGCACTCAGGCTTCTTCCATTTGGACAGCGTCGAGGCGGAGTGGAATCGCGGTCGCGAAGAGTACCCGAACCTCGGCTACAAGATTCGGCACAAGGAAGGTTATTTCCCTTGCCCGCCGACTGATAAGCTGATGGACATCCGCAACGAGATGATGCAGACGATGATCGACTGCGGTCTGCCTGTCGAATGCCAACACCACGAAGTTGCGACTGCCGGTCAGAGCGAAATCGACTTGCGGTTTAACGAGATGGTGAAGATGGCTGACCAACTGATGATGTACAAGTACATCGTCAAGAACGTCGCCTACAAGAACAACAAGACAGTAACCTTCATGCCGAAGCCGCTGTACGGCGATAACGGCTCGGGGATGCACTGTCACGTTTCGCTTTGGAAGGGTGGCAAGCCGCTGTTTGCCGGTGACGGCTATGCGGGACTCAGCCAGATGGCGCTTTATGCCATCGGCGGTTTGATTAAGCATGCTCCGGCGATTCTGGCGTTCACCAATCCGACGACCAACAGCTACAAGCGATTGGTCCCGGGTTATGAAGCGCCGGTCAATTTGGCCTACAGCCAGCGCAATCGTTCGGCCGCTTGCCGCATTCCGATGTACAGCAGCAGTCCGAAGGCAAAGCGGGTCGAGTTCCGCTGCCCAGACCCAAGCTGCAACCCGTACCTCAGCTTTGCGGCAATCTTGATGGCGATCTTGGACGGGATTGAGAACAAAATCGATCCGGGCTCACCGCTAGATAAGGACATCTACGATTTGCCCCCCGAAGAAGCCGCTGCAGTTCCGAAGACTCCGGCTTCGCTCGATGCGGCTCTGGATGCGCTCGAGGCGGACCACGCTTTCTTGCTCAAGGGCGATGTCTTTACCGCAGACGTGGTCCAGCAATGGATCGCTTACAAGCGGATTAAAGAGGTCGACGCGATGCGACTGCGTCCTCATCCGTACGAGTTCTGCCTCTACTATGACGTTTAGTCGGGAGAGCGGCGGCGCGGCACTGGCGTGCTGCTGACGATTAAGTTGAATGAACCGGTTTTGAAGCGGGGCGCATCGAAAGATGGCGCCCCGTTTTTATTGCATCCGGTTTTCCGAGCTGTCTTGCTAAGTCAACAATGAGCCGTATCGCGGGCGAGGGCAGCGGACTGGAGAATTCAGCCTGGGTTTCTGTTGTCCGAGCAAGTCGACCGGGGCTAAAATGTGCGGCTGCGGAAATGCCCGGTAACCAGTTCACCCGACTTTGGATGATTCAATGGAAGTTTTGATACCGCTGGCGATTATGGCAATCGTGATCGCCTTGCTCGGAATTTTTGGTTGGATCAGTCACAAGCAGGAAAAGGAGCGGACCGCAAAAATTGGTCAGCTGGCCGCGAGCATGGGCTTGGAGTTCCGGCCGCAGGGCGACTTGGAATTGAGTCAGCGGCTCGGCATCCTCCAACTGTTCAAGTTGGGACACAGTCGCAAGCTGATGAATTTATTGACTGGCGAGACCGATGAGTGCCGGATTTCGATTTTTGACTACCGTTACACGACCGGAAGCGGCAAGTCGACGCACACGACGAAATTGACGCTGGCGGCTCTGGAATCAAAGCGATTGCGGATTCCCGCGTTCACCCTGAGGCCCGAGAATTTCTTCGACAAGATCGGCGGCTTACTGGGCCTGCAAGATATCGACTTTGCCGACAATTTGGAGTTTTCGAAAACCTTTGTCCTCAAGAGCGCCGAGGAGGAGAAAACTCGCGAGCTCTTTAATCGCAGTTTGCAGGATTTCTTTATTGAGCGAGAAGGGTGCTGCGTCGAGGCATTTCCCGGGATCATGGTTTACTACATTCCGGGCAGCCGTCGAAAACCGGAGGAATTTCCAGGCTTGCTGGAAGAGGCTTATCAGGTTTTCGGAGTGATTGTCGACCGCTGAGATTGCTTGGAAGTGAGAGTGAAGTCACTCGATTGCCGTGGGACTGCTGGGACTATTGGGACTTTTGGGACCAGAGGGAGAAGCCGTTTTCAGATCTTTAACAGCAGAAGGTACTTATTCCGCATTCTGGATTAAACGGCCTTTTCTCCCAACCACCTCGGTTGTTTTCTCCGCTCTAGTTACGATGGAGCGTGAGTTTTAAAGACGAGTTGCTTTCAAAGGTTGGCGAATGGGTGATTTCAGTAAACAAAGTCGGATTGTGATCACCTGCCAGCGCGGGCTGGCTCGCTGGCTGGCGGATGAACTGGTCGAGCTTGGTCATTCTGAAGTCGAGCAATTTCACGGTGGCGTTTCGACAAACGGACCGCTGCTCGACTGCCAACGGCTGAACATGACGCTGCGCTGCGCCAGCCAAGTCCTTTACTCGCTCCGCAGGTTTCGCTGTAACAGCCCTGAATTCCTGTACCGGGAATTAGGGCGAATCAACTGGGAAGAGTGGCTGGGACCGGAGAGCTATTTTTCGGTGACCAGCAACGTCGAACATCCCTCGATTCGTTCGAGCATGTACGCCAACGTTCGGGTCAAAGATGCGATTGTCGACCGGATTCGCGGGATTAGCGGCGAGCGGCCAAATTCCGGTCATGAACTTAATGGTGTTGTCGTGCATCTGTTCTGGCGGGGAAGCGATGCAGAGCTTTTTCTCGACACTTCTGGGCCGACGATTGCGAAGCATGGATACCGGCGATTGCCGGGCAAGGCTCCGCTCAGCGAAGCCTTGGCGGCCGCTCTGATTCGAGGAACAAAATGGCGAGGCGAAACGCCCTTCGTCAATCCGATGTGTGGTTCGGGAACGCTGGCGATCGAGGCGGCGTTAATTGCCACCGGACGAGCTCCCGGTCTGTTTCGAGAGGATTACGCTTTTAAACATCTTCGCGGATTCGAGCCGGAGACGTTTGAGCAAATCCGGTCTGAGCTGCAGCAGAAAGTTCATCCTCCAGCGGCTGGAGTTGAAATCGTCGCCAGCGATCACGATCCGGAAGCGGTCGCAACGGCGAAAGCTAATGCGACGGCTGCTGGGGTCAGCGACCTAATTGCGTTCGAGCTTTGTGACTTTCGGCAAACGCGGGTTCCGGAAGCACCGGGCGGAGTGGTGATCTTCAATCCGGAATACGGCCATCGGCTGGGTGAAGTGCGGGCTCTGGAGACGACTTACAAGGAGCTTGGCGACTTTCTCAAGCAACGCTGCCGGGGTTACCGGGGCTATGTGTTCACAGCCAATCCAGAACTGGCGAAAAAAGTGGGGCTGCGAACCAGCCGGAGAATGGAATTCGCAACAGCCAAGTTGGAAGCGCGGTTGCTGGAGTACGAGTTGTATGAGGGGACCAGAAAAAACAAGGAACCGAAAGAGCAGTCGCTGGCTGCTGAGGAAGAGCCGGTTTCAGAATAGTTCGAGCGTCTCCACCCGTTTGGCAGCCACTCGATTGGCGATTTTGGGCTCGATATGAATTTCACTCCAATCGAACCCCGAATTTTGCCAAGCTCTTCGAGGAAAAGCCGAAACTCTGGAGTAACAATGCTTGCCTTTTGGGGGCCAGGGCTCAAATATTCCATTCTTTTGTCCTTGAGTCTTCCGGGTCGTTCGTAGCCAAAAAGCTCACGTTCAACCGCGGTAAACACGTTTTCAGGTTTGATGAACGCACCCGAACAGAGAACCCTTTTCGCAAGGATTCGATCCATGCCAATCTGGCTGCTTTTGCTGCTGGGACTGCTCGGCATCGCGGCAAGCGAGTACGCAAGAAAAAAGCTCGAGGTTTGGCTAGTCAAGCACGAGTTGGTCGAGGATCCCGAAAAGAGCGGGAACCTCGCTGAGAAGGCTTCGCGAGAGCCAGAAAAGCGGGTGGCCGAGTAAGTCGCTGTTGTCGCCTCTCAGGCCTAGTCTTAGCCTTGGGGCTGAAGATTCAAAGATTTACCGTGCTCCTTCGGAAACCTGATCGTCAATTACTTGTGGTCCGGGCGGTAATGGGTCAAATTATGCAAGCGCAGCAACAGCCCGTATCAACGCCTGCTGTCGCCACTATTTTGCGGAGCACGCTCCGCCAACTGCCTCGTCTGCAACTGTCGACTTCCTGAACTCCACCTGAAAGGTCAACTCAATGCCTGCCTGGTTAATTACGCTTCTGGTCATCCTCGGCATCGTGCTGGTGTTTGTCGCCTACATCTCAGGGATCTACAACCGCTTGGTGACCTTAGCCAACCGCTACAAGAATGCGTTTGCGCAGATTGATGTCCAGCTCAAGCGGCGTTACGACTTAATCCCCAATCTGGTCGAGATGGTGAAGGGATATATGAAGCATGAGCAAGATACCCTGACCAAGGTGATCGAAGCTCGCAACAAGGCTGTCTCAGCGGGCCAAGCGGCGGCGGCCAATCCTGGCGAC
>JBJTQD010000735.1:0-2423 GCA_046075445.1 Planctomycetota bacterium | reverse complement strand
TGATCAGTGTCGTCTTCCCGGAACCATTGGGGCCCAGCAGTCCGTAGATGCCCTCATTCATCGTGAGGTTGATTTCGTTCACCCCGATGACTTTGCCGTAGAGCTTGGTGACGGATTGCAATTCGATCATGGGAAGTTCTGGAATGGAGGTGCGGAAACGAACCCGCAACTGGAAAATTAATTAAGCGTGAACGCTCTTGGAAATGTTTCGGAAGAACAGTGCCAAGGAAACGACAGTGATCAAAATCAGAGTCAACACACAAGGCCAGCTATTGGCGAAAGTGTCAAAGCCGAAAATCCAAGTCTGGACTTGGCCGAGACAGTTGTACAGCGAGATGGGGGCCCACCTGACGACAGCCGGATCGTTCATTGCTTCACCAAAATCAACGCTTCCAGTTGCCGCGCGGGTGATAATCACGGCCAAGTAGGCTCCGTATCCCAGCGCCCAAATCGCAAACCATGAAAAGGCTGCAAAGCGACTTTCCTGTGTCATCGAGGAGAGCATCACGGCCAGCGAAGCAGTCGGTAAAATCAAGCTTAAAGAAGCGATTAAGATCCGGACCGGAATGTCCCAAGTGCTCAGCAGCGCCGAAATATCGGGCGAGAAAATCAAGCCAATCAAGTAGAGGACCAGTGCGGGAAGCGTGGTGACTAGGGCGAGAAACGTGGCGGGGATAAACAGTTTTCCCACCATGTAATCGAGCCGACCGATCGGCCGTGAAAAGTAGAGGAGAAAAGCCCGGGACCTCACGTCCCGAGCAATCAGGCTGGGCGTGATGTAACCAAGGATAAACACCACGATCGTCGCTTGCGGGTAGCGGAAAAACGTCATCAAGAGCCAAGTCCAAAACGTCACCCGCCAAGAAGAGCGATCGCCACTGGCGACTCGCTCGGCAAGGTTGTTCGACATCGGAAGAAATGAGAAGCGGTTTTTCAGGAAATCAGCCAGCACTTGGCTTTGCAGTTTGTCTGACATCTCTCCGCCGCTTTGCGCCTTGGCTTGCTCAAGCATTTCCTGAAGGCTCGGTGGGCGACGGCGGGGTTGGTTGCGGCGAGGACGCTCCTGCTCCACTTGGAAGTTGATCGCGTCGCCACCCAAGGGCCGCTCCACGAAACGTTCGTAGAAAAATATCCCCACACCCCAGTAAAGGATCGGAAGCCAAGCGAAAAACATCAGCCGCTTGACCCAAGTCATTTTTAGAGAGATGCGAAAACCGTTTTCCGCGATCGACCACCAACGGAACCAGCTCGGGGTCCGTTTCCAAGGCCAAGTCCGATAGCCGAGATTATGAATTGGCATTAGGAGACTCCTTCACGGCTGAGAGGAAGACTTCCTCAAGCGAATTCTTTGCCGGTTTCAAAGACTGGATAGTTGTCTTGCTGGCCTGAGCGATTTCCCAGACTTTGGTCGAAACTGAGTAGTCTGGACCTGTGACTAGCCACTCACCACCAGGTATTCGCTCCACCTGCAAGCCAGCCGCCTGCAAGAGTCGCTCGAATTCGGGGTTCTCCGCGAGCAGCGACAGTGTGACAGAGGGAACTCGTGGCCGATTGATTTCTTCGAAACTGGAGTTCAGCCGAATTTCGCCCCGAGCCAAAATCACGACATGGTCACAGACGGACTGTACGTCGGGAAGAATGTGAGTTGAAAGCAAGATCGACTTGCCATGCTCGCGCGCGAGGAATCGAATTCGATTGAGTAAAGACTCACGCTCCTCGTGATCGAGGCCGGATGTGGGCTCGTCGAGGATTAGTAATTCAGGGTCGTGAACAATGGCGGCTGCGAATTTGATTTTCTGTCGCATGCCCGTCGAATAGCTTTCGATCGCCCGGTATCGCTCCTGTCGGACATTGCAGAAGTCGAGAATCTCATGGGCTCGGCGGAGCGCTTCGATGCCGGGGAGTCCGCTCAGTCCCGCAGCGAACTCGACGACCTCAATTCCGGTCATGCCGGGAATGTAACAATCATCCTCGGGAACGTAACCAATTCGATTTCTGACTTCCCGCCCTGCCCTGCCAAGTCGCTCGCCCAAGATCGAGCCACTGCCCGATGTGACTCGCACCAAGCCGAGCAGAACTTTGATCAGCGAACTCTTGCCTGCTCCGTTGGGCCCGAGCAAGCCAGTTACACCTGGGTAAATGTCGAGGTCCACTCCGCGAAGAGCCCAATTGAGCTGATATTTTTTTGCGATTTGGCGGAGTGTGATCAGCGGAGTCATAGGGGGCAGCTTGGGAATTCCCGAGGGGGCGGGGCCTAACTAGGGGCAAAAGTTCAAGTGGAGCTAATTTCCTCGCATTTGCTCCGAACTCCGGGGGAGACTATTCGGGGCCGGTCGGAAATTATTGGAGGGGAGTATGGAAAACGAGGCTGACCTTAGGCCGCTCGTCGCTGGACTTTACCCGTTTGCCCACTTATTCTTAAC
>JBJTQD010000734.1:0-1125 GCA_046075445.1 Planctomycetota bacterium | reverse complement strand
CATTGAGTGCGGCGAGCAGCCTCACGCACTGACTGGACGGCTGGCAACAGCATCCCCACCAGAATTCCAATGATGGCGATTACCACCAGCAGTTCGATCAACGTAAAACCTGTTCGACGAGTCATCTTGGACATCTCTTTTTTCTCCCTGAGGCAAGACCAATGGACAACCGTGCTCGGAGCTAATCCCCGCATCGTCTTGCCGCTCAAATAGTTCTTACCGAACCCAAGTTTCTGAATACCCACAAACTTCTTCAATTTTATCGTGCCTAATCCGCGATTGAAGACTTTTCCCGAAAAACAACGCGATTTTCGTGCCGAACGGAAAAAGCCGCTTACGCCAGATCGGGCTGGATGACTATTAAGCCCTCCCCAGCCCCGAATTTCGCGGAAAATTATCAAATAGCGATACGTCAGTTGATGTCAGCCGGGTTTCGATCAGAAGCTCGGCGGTTTCTTAATCTGTCTCGAATTGAGCCGGCTGTCCCGAATTAGGACGGAGATTCCTCCCCACTGATTGATGGCAGCCAAATTTTGCTTAGCCTATCGTCGATGGGTAGACTTGCGATGAGAGTTCGCTCACCGATGCCCTGTAATTGCTGTCTCGCCCCGCTTCAGTTTAAGAACCTCACGCTTTGTTCCGCCCGACAACCGGAAACCGGAGTTCAATCCCCGTGGCACTCCGCTTTACTTGTCCTGCCTGCGGCCGAACACAAGAAAACATCAGCAGTCGTTTTCTCGGCAAGCGGATCCAGTGCCCGTGTGGACAGGTAGTACGGCTCGGCCCCAAGCAGAGTCGCAAGCGAGACGACAAGCAGGAAGAGCCGTTAACTCCACTGGACGAAGCAAAACCAACCCCGGATCAAGCAGATGCCTCTGACCCAAAGCTCTCGGTCGAGCCGAAAAAGAGAACTGGCTTGCCAGAGTTCGCACCGCCTCCGGAAACCGTAGAGCGGATGTTTGGTAAACGTCCACCGCTACCTAGGACGTTACATGATTCACCTCCGCTCAACCCCGTCGGAGGTCGCGAGGATCCCTTTCGCGATGGTGTCAAAACGCCTGCCTTACCAGCGCAGTATCAGGTTGAGCAAATGCTTTTCCCGCCGCTAGACGTGCCGGTCGCGGT
>JBJTQD010000733.1:0-1254 GCA_046075445.1 Planctomycetota bacterium | reverse complement strand
GTCAAACCCACCCATTCCGCCAAGCCCCCAGCCTCCGCTTCCGCCCATGCCACCACCCATTCCACCAAAACCGCCACCGACCGTTCCACCAAAACCGCCACCGACCCCGACAGCTTTGGGTAGGACCGAAGGTACAGGGATTTGGAGGTTCTCGCAAATCGCGGAGAAGACTTGGCAGAGGATGTCAACTTGTTCTCCCGTTCCACGCAAGAACAGCAAGCCCGAATCAGCTTCCAGAGCGACTTGTAGTTTTTGAGTCTCGCTCGATCCAAAGAATTTGACGCCCTTTTCCAGCGAGGCGAGCAGGGTCTCAGCCTTCATTTTTTCCAGCACGGCTTTCACTGGCAGAACTTTTGTCTCAACGTAGTAGACGTTTTTATCCCGGCTGATCGTCACCAGGTTCGCTTCGTCTCCCGTTTCCCTAGTCACCTCGAAGAGAATGGTTTCATCATTAGCCAGTTTGGGGATGAGGTTGAGCGCGGCGATCACTCGCACTCGCTGCAGTCGAAAGGGAGCGAGCTTGGTACCTTTCAAGCCCTCTTCAATCAGGACATTAAACTCGCCGCTTTGCTTTTGAATCGACTCAACGAATTGTTCCAAAGTTAAGCCTTCGCCAGAGATATTGACCATGCTTTCCAATTGGGCTTCAAAGTTGGGGCTTGGTGCCTTGTCTTGGGCAAAAGCAGGGTCTTGGGCAACAGTGGGGCTGGTCAGCGGACCGGCCAGAGCTGTCACGAGGAGCAGGCAAAACAGGGCGAGTCGGAGTTTGGGTTGGGGGATTAACATTTGGAGTTCCTCGAAAAGGTTGTTATTTGAATCGTGTTTTTACGCTGATTTCGGGCGAGCTTGACCAGTCAGTGCGGCTCGAAGATGCAGACTAAACGTCTCTGGGCGGCGGATTTCGCGCCCTGCCGCCTCAAATTGGGCAAGAAGTGGGGTTGGGGCGGGGGCGGGGTTTGACTTAAAAGTAGGGGCGAGCCCGAGCGTTAAGCGGCCGGGCGGCTCAACGTCCGTTCTCACACGAGTGCTGTCATGGAACAACTAGCTGAATTTGGAAACGTGGTGCTGACCTGGATCGGTTTCGGCACGCTGGTTGGTTTGGCGGCCAAAGCGGTGATGCCGGGGCGAGACCCGGGCGGGACGGTGGCTAATTTGATGATGGGAATTGCCGGGACGCTGATTGGCTGTGCGATTCTCCGTTACTTCTACCCGACGCAGAACATCCATCCGATCTCGCTGGAGGGTTTTTCCGTG
>JBJTQD010000732.1:0-2074 GCA_046075445.1 Planctomycetota bacterium | reverse complement strand
TTTCGCGGATCCGCGGCAACGCAGCGGTCAATAATGTCAGCTAATTGCCGGTCGACACCGGGAACCTTGCGATGCCCCTGTGGCGGCTTCGAGCGAATGATTCCGTTCCGATACGTATCCAAGCGGTGCTGCAGGTCGTTGGTCGATTCCATCAACCCGCTCAGCGTCTCTTCATGGTACGGCGGCCGACCAGTCAACATCACGTACAGTAATGCCCCCAGTGCGTAGACGTCCCACCGCGCATCAGGAACCGCCTTCAAATCAGCTTGCTCGGGTGCCATGTAATACAAAGTACCCAGCGACGGCACCGCTTCATCGGACAATCGCGCCTGACCAAAGTCAGCCAACCGCGGTTTGTGATCGTCATCCAGCAGCACGTTTCCCGGCTTGAGGTCGCAGTGCAAAATCCCTTTGCCATGCAGGTTCAACAAACCCGTCGCGACGTCTTGGAAAATCTCAACCGCCTCGGATACGGGCAGCGACTTCTCTCGCCGCAGTCGGTCTTCAAGCGATCCGCGGTCGATGTAGTCCATCACATAAAAAGGCGGATCCGACTCCCAGCCGACATCGAGCAACTGAACAACGTGCCGGTCCGCCGCCAGCGTCGCCAGTTTTTGAACCTCGCGCGCTAAAGCATTGACGTCACCAACCGAGCGGCGATTGTAAAACTTGATCGCAACCTTGCGACCGGTTGTCTGGTCGAGCGCCAACCAGACTTGCCCAAAAGCCCCCGAGCCCAAATGCTGGATTAACTGGTAGCCCGGCAACTCCGCAGGAGATACTGGCGGCTCCAAACTTTTCAGCTTGGCATCCTGCAGCTGCTCTCTCGATTGATGTTCCGTCTGTTCAATGGTCATCGCCGTCGCCGCCTCAAGCGGGTCAATCTCCTAATCCCACCGACCTCGAATTCGTCGATGAACCTCATTCCCTTTTCACCCGACAAATCGGGCGCTATCTACCCGCGCCCCAACATCCTGTCTACCCGCGCCCCAACATCATAGCGGAAAGCCGATCTTACCGAATCAGCAGCTTTTGCCTTACAGCGGCAGAAGCACATCTGCTGGCACCGCATTCAGTGCGGAATTCTTCGCCTTCCCAGCCCCGCGACAAGTCACATCCGCCCCTTTAACGAATAATTCCTGTCCAAAACCAAAATGATTTGAGATAATTCGCCCCACGCAAAGTTGCTCTTCACTGCCGAAGCTCAGAAATTGAGTGCAACCAGCGGTTTCGCTCAGTCGCATCGGGTGGGCTTCGCCAAGCGGTTTGTCTTTTTGTATTTGAGGTCATAGTGGCTCAGCCAATCGAAGCGGTCGTTTTCGACATGGACGGTCTGATGTTCAACACGGAAGATCTCTACGACCTGGTTTGCGATGAAATCCTGCTTCGTCGCGGTAAGCAGTTCTCTCTGGAACTCAAATTGCAGATGATGGGTCGCAAAGCGGAAGACGCTTGGAATATCCTCCGACGCGAGTGCGATGTGAGCGATCCGTGGCAGTTTCTGCAAACCGAAGCCGACCGCATCTTTGAGAAACTCCTGCCGGAGAAAATCGAGAAACTTCCCGGACTCGACCAAGTGCTCGACGCGATTGAGCAGCGAGGATTGCCCAAAGCCGTCGCCACCAGCAGCCGCCGAGCCTTCGCCGAGCGAGCAATCGGTCATTTCGGCTTGCTCAAGAGGTTCGAATTTCTGCTGACCGGCGAGGATGTCTCACAAGCCAAACCGCACCCGGAAATCTACTGGCGAGCAGCGGCGAAACTCGGAACCAGTTGCCCGCAATTACTCGTTTTCGAAGACAGCTTCAACGGATCCAAGGCCGCCGCTACTGCCGGTGCGGTCACCGTTGCCATCCCTGGATCGCACAGCACTAGCCTCGACTTCAGCCACGCGACTCACCGGGTAGCCTCGCTCGCAGACCCGCTCATTCTCAGCTTGCTCAAGTAGCAACTTGGCCGCTGCCCCAAGAGGCCGGAAAAAGTCAGCCGATTCTCCTGGCCCCGACCGGGAGAAATGAAGCTCTTCGTCTTCGTCTTCGTCAGCCGGGTCTTCGCGCCAGCCCCCGGTTCGGCAGCG
>JBJTQD010000731.1:0-1567 GCA_046075445.1 Planctomycetota bacterium | reverse complement strand
ACCCAGACGCTGGCCACATGCACCATCAGCGTGATCGGGCCATTGGGCACAGCGCCCCGCGATTGTGACAATCCGTAGCTTCGCCAGTTCAGCGAAGAGACGGTCTTGGTCACGAGGCAATCGCCCATCTTGAATTGCAGTGGCACGCGATTGGCATACCGGTACAGCTGCATCTGCTGGGTCTCGCTGACACTGACGTCCTGCATCGCAGCGAAGAGCTCTTCGACTTCCGTGCGTTTGAGCTTGGCCGGATTTTGGCGGGTTCCAATTCCGGATGCGGCAATGATTTTGTCGGCGCCATCCGGACCCAGCCCATCAAACGTGCTAACCAAAAATTGCTTGATGGTTCGAGCATCCGTCTCGGAAATCAGCCCAACCAGTTCTTCCTTGCTGACTTTCTTCGTCGACACGGTGCCGCCATAAGCCAGCCCGACTTCGATCAGAAACGGATTGCCGCGGTAGACCGAAGGCGGCCGCGAAGCGACCGTGAAAAACTCGCCCGGCACAACTTGATAAAGGCCTTTCAATAGTAGCGGCTCGCCAATTGGAACCAGACAGTCCGTCGACGGAGCACTGATTTTGGTCTCTTGAATGGCCTGATACAGCGCATCAATGTCGCTCTGCACGATCTTTTTCAGCGTCGACCGCGTGCTGAGCTTGGCAGTTTCGCAGATCTTTCTCGCCACACCCGGGCTAACGCGAGAAAAGTTGTCGGTCAGGAAAGACGAAAGCGTTGTGGTGCCCGGCTGCTCTTTGATCATCGTGATCAAGCGGCCCAGTTCCACGCCATAAGGATGCGGTTTGATCTCCCGCGGTTCCGGCGGCAGTGTCCGCGTCGAGCGCTTCCAGGTTCGGGACTCGCCCTCAGGGTCCGAGTAATGAATCGTCACGTGGGGGTTGGCGATCGCCGTCTGCTCAAGAAACTCGTCGACACTTCCCTTGCCCCGCTTGTACTGCCCCTCCAGTTCAATCGTCACCCGCGTGCCGCTGACGATCGGCTGAACCTTGTCTTCGGGGCTCTCTACTGGGTAATCGTTAATCCAATCAATTTCATTCTTCTGGCAATAAGCCAGACCCTTGTCCCCAACCGGGATATCCTCGCCCTCACCTTTGCCGTTGAGGATGTCAGGGGAGTTGGTCTTGGTGTTGATGTGAATTTCAAAATAGTGCGCAGGCTTCGTCTTGTGGGTCTTGGAGACGATCTTGATCGGTTTTCCCGTAGTCAACTGACCGTACATGCCAGCCGCGCTGATCCCGATTCCTTGCTGGCCGCGGCTCATTCTCAAGCGATGGAATTTTGAGCCGTAAAGGAGCTTGCCGAAAATCAGCGGCACCTGTTTCTTGACAATGCCCGGCCCGTTGTCCTGAATGGCAACTTTGAATCGCCCGTTGTTTGTCGGGGTCATCTGGACCCAAATCTCGGGGACGATTCCAGCCTCCTCGCAGGCGTCCAGCGAATTGTCGACAGCTTCCTTGACCGTCGTCAGGAGCGCCTTGCGCGGATTGTCAAACCCCAGCAGATGTCGGTTCTTAGTGAAAAACTCACTGACCGAAATGCTCCGCTGCT
>JBJTQD010000730.1:0-1485 GCA_046075445.1 Planctomycetota bacterium | reverse complement strand
AGTTCCCGCCCGTCATACCCTGGGTCGGCGGTGTAGTAGGTCGAAGCATCTTCCGCGACAGCGGCTCGATTCGTGATCGCCAGATAATCCTCGGCGACCATCTTGGGGCGATTTTCCAGCAGCTGATTATTGAAAATTTTTCGCTGATCAAGGTTGCTGTTCGTTTCAATTTGCGATTCGACCATCTGCATCGGGACGAACACGTCGGTCGACATGCCCGCACCGACAATATCCAGCCCTGCCGGGCCGAAGAATCTCTCTAAGTGCTTTCGAACCCGTTGTGAAAGTTCGATTCGCTCGAGGAACGTGTATTTGAGATTGGACTCAAACTTATCAACCGGCAACTCAAGGTTTTCGAGATCAACGGCTTGTCCACTCTTCTTTAGCTCATCAATCTTGGCAGCCCGCTGTTGGTCCAGCCACTGTTCACGCTGGACATCCATGTCGATTGAGATCACAACCTCCATCGGAACGAGTTTCCCGACGTTGCTCTCCATCCAGCGATAGTCGTCGAGGATCTTGGCGTTCTTGTCGAACAGCTTCAGCAGTTGAACCGTGGTCCGAATTTGATAGATGCCGAAAACGCTGATGATCAACAACACCGTTGCCGTGATAACGACCGGCCAGTGGTGGGTGGTACAAAAATCACAGACCTTGCCCCAGAACCGGTCGGATAGAGATTGAGTCTTTGGCTCGTCTTCGTTTTTCTTAGGCTCGCGGTGATATGGCGGTGGCCAGACGGTAAGTGCCGAAGGAAGGAATGTGTACATAAAGAACAGCGTGCCCATGGTGGCGATCGCGGAGTACAAGCCGAAATTGAAAATCGGTTTGAGATTGCTGGTGCACAGCGAGATCAGCCCGATCGAATCGGTGAACGCAACCAGGAAGCACGGGAACCAGCCGAAGCGGATCGCCGTTTCAACAGCCCGCTTCCGCCCGTTTTGGTGGACGGCGTTTTTGTAGTAATGCACCAAGTGAACGGAGCCGGCCATCGCCAGCACGTAAACCAGCGAGGGCATCGTGAGCAGAATCGCATCAAGGCGACTGCCGCCGAACCAGACATAGGCGAGGCTGGAAATCGCTGACATGCTGCCGACAAAGAAGAGCATCAATGTCACGCGGATACTGCGGAACGCGTAGTATGAAAGCAGAATCCCCGCGAGCCCCGAGAGACTGGCGAGCTTGAGCAGTGAGCTGGAG
Source organism: Planctomycetota bacterium (assembly GCA_046075445.1). Classification (GTDB taxonomy): domain Bacteria; phylum Planctomycetota; class Planctomycetia; order Pirellulales; family Pirellulaceae; genus BJ22. Next base: position 285 of record JBJTQD010000730.1, on the reverse strand, counting down.
CCCTCTTCGTCGATCGCCACGTTGTCCACCGGCGGGCCGCCGAGATGGATATTTTCCTTCGCGAGCCCACATTCGCCGGTGGCTAGTTCCAGCAACCGACCCCGCGGCTTACCCAAAATCGGGCGACCGACAATTCGGTCAAGCTCTTCAACAAAAGGATCGTTGATCGTCACAACCATGCAGGTTTGACGGGCCGGCGGGGTCAGCTCGAGGGCATCCCACATCCGATACCAAAGTTCCAGCCGTTGGTCTGGATTCAGTGCATCCAAACGTGTCCGTTCACCT
>JBJTQD010000729.1:0-2930 GCA_046075445.1 Planctomycetota bacterium | reverse complement strand
CCGCGCCGGCCGTTCTGTGCGGGTGGGCTAAAACGCACGGTCTGTAGGCGCTCCATCCGGTCGCGTATATTGATGGCCTCGAATCACGGCGACGCGTGGGTCATTCTTGCTTGGCGAGGGTGGCGCGCGGGCGATCAGGCTCGGCAAGGAGAGGGGTATGACCCGGATATTTTTGGCAATCGTTGGACTGATCTATCTCGCTCTCGCGATTTGGTGCACGCTGGCGCCTGGCAAGACTTCGCAAGCGGTTGGATTTGATTTGCGGCCCGGGGCCGGGGACTCAGAATTCCTCACGGTGTACGGTGGCTTGGAGTTTGCCTTGGGGTTGCTCTTACTCTGGCCACTGGTTCGCGCCGAAGAGACCGCTTGGCCTCTGTTCATTTGCCTCGTCGTGCACGCTTGCTTGGTCGCATTCCGTACAGCCGGTTTTGTCATGTTTGAAGGAATCCCCTCGTTTACGATCCGGCTCGCCGTCTCCGAATGGATCATTTTCCTAGTTTCAGCTTGGCTCTATTTCTCCTCACGCGGTCAGTAAGCCATTATCGAGCAAACACACCTCGACAGAGCCGGCTTCGAATTGAAAACTTCCATCGGATGCAGAGCGATGGAAAGTTTTAAAGTCAGAAAACCTACAACCTGATTGAACAGCCGCAACGCAGGAGAAATAAGATGTCTCGATTGGGTTTTCGATTTTGGGCTGCGGTGCTTTTCTTCGTCTTCTTGCCGCTGCTCTGCAAAACGGCAACAGCCGACGAATCTCGGCGGCCGAATGTTGTGATCGTCTTGGCGGATGACTTAGGTTTCTCCGACCTCGGTTGTTACGGCGGAGAGATCGAAACGCCTGAGTTGGACCGGCTGGCCAAAGACGGATTGCAATTCACTCAGTTCTACAACACAGCTCGCTGCTGGCCGACGCGTGGGGCTTTGTTGACCGGCTACTATCCGCAGCAAATCCGCCGCGACAGACTTGAGGGGATTCCCAGCGGCAATGGAGGCAAACGCCCGGCTTGGGCAAAACTCTTACCTGAACTGCTGCGAGCACAAGGCTATCGTTCCTATCACTCCGGCAAGTGGCATATCGATGGTTCGCCTCTGGCTGGAGGATTCGACCGCTGTTATCTGCTGGACGACCACGATCGTTTCTTCGGCCCAAAGAATCATTCAGAGGACGGCAAGCCGCTGCCAACACCGAAACCTGAGGACGATTACTACGCGACGACTGCGATTGCCGATCATGCGATTCGCTGTTTGCGCGAGCATCGCGCTCAGCATGGCGAGCGGCCATTCTTTTCCTATGTCGCCTTTACGGCTCCGCATTTTCCGCTGCAGGCGAAAGCCGAAGACGTTGCTCGCTATCGTGAACGCTATCTGGCGGGCTGGGACTCTCTGCGCGAACAACGCTGGCAGCGGATGAGCGGGCTCGGTCTAACGGCCACTTCGCTCTCGCCAATTGATCGCACTCAGGGGCCGACGTATCCGCAAAAGGATGCGTTAACCAAACTCGGGCCGCTGGAACTGGAGTTTGCCCTGCCTTGGTCTGAATTAACGCCGCAAGTTCGAGAGTTTCAGGCGACGAAGATGGCAGTTCATGCCGCGATGATTGACCGCATGGATCGAGAGATCGGTCGGATCGTGGCTGAGATCCGAGCGATGGGTGAGTTGGAGCGGACGATGTTCGTCTTCCTCTCGGATAACGGGGCGACGGCCGAGATGATGGTCCGCGGCGATGGCCATGATTCGCAGCGACCAGCCGGCTCTGCGGGGACTTTTCTTTCACTCGGTCCAGGGTGGTCGTCGTTAGCTAACACGCCGTTTCGCAAACATAAAACTTGGGTGCATGAAGGCGGCATCTCTACGCCGCTAATCGTGCACTGGCCGAAGGGGATTAAATCTCCGGGCGAAAAGCCTCACTCGCCTGGGCATGTCATTGACATGGTGCCAACGGTGCTCGAATTAGCAGGACTCGATCCGGCGGCCGGAAAACAGGACGCGCCGCCACTGGCCGGCAAGAGTCTGCTGCCGATCTTCGCCGGAGATGGAGCCGGATTGCACGCATCGCTCTGGTGGGAGCACGAAGGCAATCGAGCTTATCGCGAAGGAGATTGGAAGCTGGTCGCAGCCGGAAAGAACGCCCCGTGGGAGTTGTACGACCTTTCCAAAGACCGAACCGAGCTGAATGACTTGGCAAAAGCCGAGCCAGAACGAGTCGGCCGAATGGCAGCGGCTTGGACCGCGCGACTGGACGAGTTCCGCAAACAAGCAAGCAGCGACCTCGAGAAGCAGCCAGAGTAGGGTGGGCGCGACGATCCGGCTTACCAGGACAGCGTGAAGAGGAAGTTCAACTCACCACTTATACACGGCTCTTCGCCCCGACAGGGCGCTTTAGCTTAGCGTAGGGTAAGCGAGGCTCTGCGAGCGCAACCCTACGAACCCGTTCCCCCATCCCATCCATTTAACGCCGCCGCAGGCGGCGGTCGCAACGCCAGTCTGCTTTCACTTCAGCGTCGAACCGCCCGTGCCGCAAGGCGGCGACAGGCGGTTCGACCTCTTCGACTTTGATTGCTTCACGTACGTAGGGTTTCACCCTACGCTAAGATATCGCGCCCTGTCGGGGCGAAGAGCCGTGTACCGATGGCGAAGCAATCATTGAGTGCTTTTAAGATAGACCAATTCGGCCACCACCCGACCTCGCATCGGTGGAGCCATGACTAGCCAGTTACAGCCCGTCGTTTCGATCAACACTGGCGCCCGCCAACAATCGCTCGTAGCTCGTAGGGTGGGACAAGGTCGCGGGGAACCACATTGAACTGTCCTTTAATCACAAACATTGCTGCGCATGCAAAGACCCGCGACCGCCGGCCCACCAACATCTACGGTGGGGCGTAAATTAAACATCCGTGGTGGGCCGGCGCGGGGCGGGATCTGCTTGC
>JBJTQD010000728.1:0-1097 GCA_046075445.1 Planctomycetota bacterium | reverse complement strand
CCTGCGCATCGCCAGAGCGAGTTGCAGCACGAGCAGTTCCTGCACGACCAACCGCCGCCGCGCCTCTTCAGCCGTCGCCGCGTTTGCCGGGAAATGCACCTGCTCAATCGCCTCGCGAATTGGATACAGCGCCAACTCTTCGCGGACCGGATCCGGCAGCGCCTCTTCAACCAAGCTCGCGTAGTCCGCAATCACCCGCTCGGTGATTTGCCGCAATTGCCGCTGCTTCAGTCCTTCCGTCAGCGGATAAATCGGCAGCAGTTTCTTCTCGACCCCCGTCTCACCCGGCTCGAGCACTTTGTAATGCGGCTGAACCATTTCCATCCGCCCGCCCTGCTCCTTGGCGGTGCCGCGCAGATGAATGAACTGACCAACTTTGATCCGGTCAACCAGAAACTGTTGATTGAACCAGATCGCCCGTACATAGTGCCGATTCTGCTCGAGCAGGGCATAGAAGACATGCTTTCCGTTTCCGGTCACTCGCTGCTCAACTTCGCGCACGGTGCCGACAATGCTGGAGAGGACGCCGGGTTGCAGCTGTGCAATCTCGGTCACCTCGGTAAAGTCTTCGTAGCGACGAGGAAAATTAAAGAGCAAGTCCGAAGCGGTGCGCAAACCGAGCCGCTCAAAGAGTCGAGCCAGCGGCGTCCCGACGCCGGGAAGGCGGTCGACCGGGGTCAGCAATACTTGCGAAGGTGAAGTGGACACGATTTCGAGAGACTCCCAGGGAATTGGCGACACAGTTGACATCAGGCCGCACAAGCCGCAGCCTCCATTCCCTGGCGTCAACCACCAGTGTTTCAATTTAGAAGACGCCCCGCCGGATCTGCAAGCCACCGCCCGGCGGCTGAGGAAAGCCACTCGCATGGCCAAATCAGAGCCGTTTGCCCGCCCCACTGATCTGGCTGGTTTCCGCTCGGCGTTCTAAAATTCAGGCTGAATCGCGTGCCCCCCCGGCGCGTCTCTGCTTCGCCTTTTGCCGCAGGCTTGTTGCTCATGTCTTACCGCTCCATTAAACGCGTCCTCGGTGAGACGAGTCTGGAGCGCAAGATCCGCTTTCTCTTCGGCGTCAGCTTGCTCGCCCTGATCGCCGGCTC
>JBJTQD010000727.1:0-1934 GCA_046075445.1 Planctomycetota bacterium | reverse complement strand
ACCAGTCGTTTCTTTGACCAAACTCATCGAACTGAAACGAGCAGCTGGACGCCCCAAAGACTTCGAATCTATCGCTGAACTCGAAGCTATCCGCGACGAATTCCGCCCGCCCTCCTAAAAAACCGACAACTCCCGCATTCCCACTTCCGACTTCCCCTTGGTTCCTCCCTCCTCCAAATCGATCTTCATCGCCGGCCACCGCGGCATGGTAGGCAGCGCCCTCGTCCGCGCACTTTCTTCTCCTAACAACTACCAACTAACAACCCCTTCCTCCTCCTCCCCTTCTTCCTCGCAACTCGCAGCTCGCAACTCGCAACTCCACTCTTCCCCTACCTCCTCCTCCGTGCCTCCGTGCCTCAGTGAGAGCCCCTCTTCCTCCCCCCGCCTCCTCACCGCTGACCGTAAAGAGCTCGACCTCAAAAACCAATCCGCTGTCCTCTCCTTCTTCCAAACCCACCGCCCCGACATCGTCATCTTCGCCGCCGCCAAAGTCGGCGGCATCCACGCCAATCACACCTACCCAGCCGAATTCCTCGCCGACAACCTCTTCATGGCGACCAACGTCATCGAAGCCGCTTACCGCACCGGCACCGAGCGACTCCTCTTCCTCGGCAGCACCTGCATCTACCCCCGCCTCGCCCCGCAACCGATCCCCGAAGACTCGCTCCTTTCCAGCCCGCTGGAGCCGACGAACGAAGCCTACGCGATCGCCAAGATCGCCGGGCTGAAAATGTGCCAGTACTACCGCCAGCAGTACGGCGTCCTGTTCCACTCCGCCATGCCAACTAACCTTTACGGCCCAGGCGACAATTACCACCCCCAGAACAGCCACGTCCTCCCCGCAATCCTGCGGCGATTTCACGAAGCCAAACTCACCGGCGCCCCGAGCGTCACGATTTGGGGCAGCGGCACGCCCCGCCGCGAGTTCCTCCATGTCGATGACCTCGCCGCCGCCTGCCTCCACCTGCTCAGCGTCCCCGACTCACCCGACTGGGTGAACGTCGGCACCGGCACCGACGTCTCCATCGCCGAACTCGCTCAGCTAATCGCACAAACCGTCGGCTACACCGGGCAAATCGAGTACGACCGCAGCAAACCCGACGGCACCCCAGTCAAACGAACCGACGTCACCCGGCTCCATCAGACCGGCTGGCAACACCGGATCGCCCTAGCCGAGGGGCTGAAACTAACTTACCATTCATTCCTTGAGGAAAGCCGAACCCAGCGACTCCGAGAGGCATGAAAACCGTGGCCAAAAAAATCGCAATCATTACTGGTATCACCGGCCAAGATGGCTCCTATCTAGCCGAACTCCTGCTCGAAAAAGGCTATGACGTTCACGGCATCGTCCGCCGCAGCAGTAGCTTCAATACCGACCGGATCGACCACATTTACCGCGATCCCCACGATCCCTCGGCTCATCTCTTCCTGCACTACGGTGACCTGACCGACGGCCAGAACATCACCAACTTGGTGCTCGATATCGAGCCCGATGAAATTTACAACCTCGGCGCGCAAAGCCACGTCCGCGTCTCGTTCGACGCCCCGGTTTATACTTTCAACGTCACCGGTGGCGGAGCCCTGAATGTGCTCGAAGCCGCCCGCCAATTGAACAAGCGGAAGCAAGTCAAGGTTTATCAGGCGAGCAGCAGCGAAATGTTCGGCGACGTGATCGAATCCCCCCAGCGGGAAACCACGCCGTTCCGTCCGCAAAGCCCCTACGCCTGCGCCAAGGTCTTTGCCTTCCACCAAACAGTCAACTACCGCCACGCGTACAACTTGTATGCGGTCAATGGCATCCTCTTCAATCACGAATCACCCCGCCGCGGCGAAACGTTTGTGACCCGCAAGATCACCCGGGCCTTGACCCGGATCAAACTCGGTCTGCAGGAGAAGCTCTACCTCGGCAACCTCGACGCCAAACGCGACTGGGG
>JBJTQD010000726.1:0-4204 GCA_046075445.1 Planctomycetota bacterium | reverse complement strand
ATTGAAGGTTGAATCGAGGCAGTCGGCGAAGGTGAATTTTCCGCGGCGTTTGATCGGCTCAGCGATCACAAATAACGCCACGATCCAGCCAGCCAAGTAGCCGATTGAGTAGAGAAACCCATCGTAGCCGGAGAAGGCGATCATTCCGCAGATGCCGAGGAAGGAAGCCGCCGAGAGATAGTCTCCGGCGAAGGCCACTCCGTTAATGAACCAGGGGATCTGCCCATGAGCTGCGAAGTAACCCTGAGCTGAACCGGCGCGGCGCCCAAGGTAAAAGCTCAATCCCAAGGTCGCGGCGACGAACAGGACGAAGACCACGAGGGCAATTGGCGATACCGAATGAATCATGTGGAGCTCACTTTCGGCTGGGATTGGCAGGGCTATTTTTCGAGCCGGAATGCGATTCGGCGCGACAAAGCAGCCCGTAAAGCAGGGCCAAGCCAAAAGCTAGGAAAATCAGCAACATTCCCCAAAGCGTCGCCAAGTTGAGCCCAGACCAACGCACTTCGCTCATGAGTCTGGGAATAAACGCATTCACCAAAACGAAACCGAAATAAATCAGTGAGTAGATTGCGAACAGAAGTAAGCCCAAGCGAGCATTGCGGCTCATGCAGTTTCCTCGTCCATTCCCAGGCCAATGTTTCAGGCCGTTAAACTTCTCGGTGATTTCCTTCGTCGTCGTACCGCATCAAGCCGAAGTAGACCATGGCAAACAGACAGATCGGGTAGGTGACAACAAAAACTTCCGAGACAAAAATCGCCAATAACGTGCCGGCAGTAAGCAAGCCAACCCAAAGCCACCAAGTATCGCGAAGCAGCCCTTGAATGCGTTTCATTGAATTTCAATCTGATAAACCAGCGTCAAAAACGTCAGCATAGCAGCTGAAGCAATTCAGCGGTATTAACCCTTCCTGTTTAACGCGAGCTCAGTTTGGTCTCTAGCTCCAATGCACCGGAAGTGGGCCGGCATAGCAACCAGCGCGGGACCAAATCAAATCGTTGCCGGTAGCCACTCAGCAGTCGTTCGAGGGGACTTTTCCAATCGCCTGAAGGAGCGAATAGAGCGATCATCGAGCCTCCAAAACCACCTCCAGTCATTCGAGCTCCCAGCACTCCCGGCAGCCGTCCAACTGCATCCACCAGATAATCCAACTCTTGGCAGCTGACCGCGTAATCGTCTCGCAGCGACTGGTGACTGGCGTTCATCAATTGGCCCAATTCGCTCGCGTTTCCCAATCGGCATGCACTGATAGCCAGCTCAGTTCGTTTGATCTCACTGACCACATGCCGAGCTCGAAGGTATTCCGCGGTTGTCAGGACCTGTGAAGTGGCAGGTTTGCCTTTCGCGGGTTGAACGAGGGGTGAGCTTTGGCCAGGCGTCCTAGCTTGTTCGAGTTCGCTGAGCGTGCTATCCCTCAGGCTGCGCAAGCCAAGTTTCTCAGCGGCGGATTCGCATTCGGCGCGTCGCTTGCCGTACTCGCTGCTGGCTAGCTGATGCTGCACGCCGGTGTGGATGAGCAGACACGCGAGTTTCGGATCCGGCCAAGAAATTTGAGTGAACACCGGCCCGCGGAAATCGATTGCCAATAAGTTGCCGGCTTGGCAGGCAAGTGAGGCCAGTTGATCCATCAGCCCGCAGCGGACGCCGGCGAACTGATGCTCGACTTGTTGGCAAAGCATTGCTTGTTGCAGCGCCGAGAGTTGTCCCTTGGGGTCGCTTGCCTCAGGGGCTCTGATTCTCTGAAAAGCCAATAAGCATGCGACACAGAGAGCCGCACTGCTTGAGAGGCCTGCTCCCATCGGAAGAGACGAACTGACGCTCAGATCGAATCCTGCAGGCTGGTGTGATGTTTGGTTTTGCCAGTAGTGCCAGACACCTTGAACGTAACGAGTCCAGCCCTCCCAAGGCTGATCGGATTGTCCATTCAAAAGGTAGGTTCGCTGCAGGCCGTCGCTAGTTGAGACCAACCTTACCCTTGGTTCGTTCGAGGGTGCGATAGCGACCGCGGTATGCAGGTCGAGAGCGAAGGGTAAAACGATTCCCTCGTTGTAGTCGATGTGCTCGCCAATCAAATTCACTCGGCCCGGAGCGAAGACAACCCCAGCGGGCTCGCGCTGGAACGCATCTTTAAAAAGCTGTGTTACTTGGTCGTGCAGCTTAGCAATTCCGGGTGTCGCGATTTCGTACAAGTCACTTCCTCAACTGGGTGGTAGGGAGAGCGCGCCTGGTGATTTTAGTGAAATGGACGGGATAGAGACATCACTTGCGTTGGTCTACTAAAAAAACCACTGCCTCCCAAGTGGAGACAGTGGTTTGAGTTAATCAAAAAAACTAAGCGGGCAAACGAATCGGCTTAGAGCCCATTTCGGCTTTGCTGCCGTGCATTGCGGGCCGCAAGTCGCTCTTCGCGAGCGGCTTGGCGGGCAGCTTGTCGCGCTGCCTTCTTTGCCGCGCGGCTGTTCAAGTTATCCTCAACGCCGTTGTCATTTGAGCTTCCTGAGCCAGACTGACCCGCTGACGGGGTCGAGCCGATTCCGGGTTGAGTTGGCAGCACTCCGGGGAGAACTCCACTCAGCCCATCGTCAAGCAACGATTCGTTGGACAAGATCTTCAGCGTTTGGCTTTGGTTTGTCATAGGCGAGGAGCCGAGATTCGCTTCGCCTTGGCCGGAACTGCTGTTCTGGCTCATTGGCTTCATCGATTGCGGCGGCATGCTGCTGGGGATTCCCATCGCCAACCAGCCGACGATTTCGGGGTTGTGCTCAATTTCCGCGTCAAACGATCGCTCCTCCTCGAGGAAGATGGAGGCCGAGCGATTGGTCAGAGTGGTCCGACGAACCGTGGCTGGGTCGCCGCCAAAGTGGGACTGCATTTGAGCGAGGAATACCGGCTTGGTGCTGAAATTCGACTGGAAGCTGATCCCGTGCTGCAGGTGGGTCACCGTGTTACCGGTGATGCCCGCTTCGATCATCGCTCCATTGAAGTTTCTGCGACCCGGCATGATTGCCATCCAACCGATTGTCTCAGAGAGATGGATTCGGTCGGCTGCTTGCTCTTCTTGAACTCGGACTTCGAACCCGTTTTGGGTGATCGATTGGTGCCGAGTAGTTACCCCGACGTTTTCCCGAATGGTCATCACTTGCGAGAAGACCAGCGGTGCCGAGGTGAAGGCGCTGGTGCCGAAGGATACGGGCGTCCAGCGGTGATTGGCGCTGACAGTGCCGACCCGAACAATCGAGCCATCGGGGAGGCGGTGAGTGCCGGACTCCAAGGCAATGTAGCCAACTTCTTCCGGACCGTGACGGCCGTCTTGGTATTCCCACTCATCGATGCGGGCTTCAAATCCAGTGGAGGTGACATTCCGGACCCGAACGGTTACCGGCTCGCCGCCAGCGCGGGAAGCAGCACCCATGATCACCACAGGGTTGGTGATTTGAGTGGTGAAGTTGATTCGCTTCCAAGCATCAGTCAGGCCGGTGATGATTCCCGAATTGCCGAAGCGAGTGGTAAAGGATCGAACGTCAGAAATCGAGACGTTACCTGCGGCGTCAGCGGAGCGGACACGGTAGTAGTAAGTCGTCTGCGAGTTCAATCCGGTCAGAGTTACCTGGTGATTGATAACTTTGGCGGAGTTCAGAGAAGAGAGGTTCAGGTTGTCAGGGTTGATGCCGTAAAGCACGTCTGACGAGGCGGCCTCGTCGGTCAACCAGCGAATCATCGTGGTGTTGCTACCCGGGCTGGCAGTGATGCCCGAAATGATCGGGGCGGTTTCGTCTACGGTCAAGGCGTTATCGACGTTTAGTCGGCCGCCGGTAACCGTCTTGCCAGCGAGAGACGGAGTGGGGGTGACGGCCTCGAAAATAATCTGTTTGAGTTCCGCCGCCGTCTTCGGTGTGGAGAGGGTTGAGGCGATCAAGCCGATTGACCCGGCGACGTGCGGAGTTGCCATCGAGGTGCCGTCGTAGCTGGAGTAGCTGTTGGTCGGTACCGTCGACCAGATTCCCGAGCCCGGTGCGCCTAGGTCGACAGTCGTAGCCCCGTACTGGGAACTGCCTGAGAGACTTCCGGAACTGGTGATGTTCGCGACCGAAATCACAGCGTCGTAGCTGGCGGCTGGTTCGCCTGGAGTTCCGTTAGTGGTGTCGTAATTGGCTGGGTAGAACGGCATCGCATCGTTGTCGGTGCCTGAATTGCCAGCCGCAG
>JBJTQD010000725.1:0-7412 GCA_046075445.1 Planctomycetota bacterium | reverse complement strand
TGGGACGCACGGCCAGCACCTACGGCGAGCCGACGATCCTACTGCTGATTTGCCTCTGGGCAGCCGTCCGCAGCTCCGATGTGGTCAGCGGTGAGCTGAATCGTGGCTCGCTCGAAATGGTGCTCGCCCAGCCAGTCAGTCGCTGGCAGGTCTACCGTACGCACTCGCTGGTCACGCTCGTTGGCCTGCTGCTGCTCTGTTTGCTAGTCTGGGCCGGAATGTCGACCGCCGTACAGTTCACCGCGCTCAAAGAGACAAGTTATCCGGCAATCAAAGTTCCAATCGCCGGCTGGGAGTTGCCGCTGACGGGCGCCAAACCAGTCGAGACCATTGTGCAAATGCGCGATGTGGTTAATCCAGTCAACTTCTTCGGCGGCGTGGCGAATCTTTTTGCTGTGGGCGTTTTTATGGGCGGAGCCACTTCACTGCTCAGCGCACTGGACCGCTATCGCTGGCGCACGCTTGGAATCGCTGCCGGACTGTTCATCGTCAGCGGGATTCTGAAGATCGGATCGATGGCAACCCCGTCGCTCCGCTGGCTGGGCTGGTTCTCCTTCTTGAACCTCTACGAACCCGAGCGGCAAGTAAAACTGTTCGATGAAGATCGCAGCTCCATCTGGATGCTGATGGACGAGCGCGTGGTCGGTGGCGTCTCGACGGTTGGACTGGGACCTCTCGGTGGGAATCTGATTCTGATTGGGCTTGGGCTGCTCTTCTGGACCATCGGCGGCCGCTACTTCCAGACGCGCGACCTGCCTCCACCGGTCTAAATCGAGAATGCTCGTCCCGAGGTTTTCGGCTCTGACTTAGGAACTCAGCGCTCCACGGCGCAAACGTTTCATACTTGTGGAACACGTGGCCAAGTGATTCCCTCGGGGGATTTTCTGCCGTTTTTCGCCTCGCCGCGGGGCGACCGGTGAGAGCGGGGGAAATCTTTCCACGCCGGCGCCCTGAAATCTTCGAATGCTGTAGAATGAGCGAGTCGCGCGAGTGGCGTACCGGCGATTTTCAAATTCTGCCGTCTTCGTCCGCCTGAATAACTCGCGACGGCATCTCAAATTTCCGGAGTCTTGCTCACCTCGATGATCACGCTCTATCTGTTGGTAGCTCTTGTCCTGCTGCTGCTCAACGGTTTCTTCGTTCTGGCTGAATTTGCTGCTGTCAAAATGCGACCTTCCCGAGTGGAAGAGTTGGTCGATGATGGAACAGCCGGAGCCAAGTCGGTCAAACACATCCAGACTTATCTCGACGACTATCTCTCGGTTTGTCAGCTGGGGATCACCTTTGCCTCGATCGGTCTTGGCTTCGTCGCCGAACCGGCGATCGTGCGGCTGGTTGAACCCGTGGTCAAACAACTGGGGTTCTTTCCCGAGTTCTCCAAGACCGCCTGGCTGACCACGCATGGCGTTGCGTTCGCCCTGAGTTATCTGCTGGTCAGCTACCTGCATATCCTGATCGGTGAGCTGGTTCCAAAGTCTGTCGCGATTCGATTGACGGAAGCGGCTTCCCTCTGGACCGCCCGGCCGCTGATTGTCTTTCGCTATCTGTTTTACCTTCCGCTAAAGGTCCTCAACGGTTCCGCTTTTCTGGTGCTGCGACTGCTGCGGATTCCCAACGCCGATGGCCAGGATGTGCACAGCGAAGATGAGCTGAGGATTCTGCTCAGCCAATCGCAAACCGAAGGTGTGATGTCCTTTCGCCGCTTGCTGTTTGCGGAGAACGTGTTTGACCTCGGTGACTTGCGAGCCCGCGATGCCATGCGGTCTCGCTCGCTCGTTCGCTGCCTGCAAGCCGAAGCCCCTTGGCAAACCAACCTTGAGGTCCTGAAGCGTTATCGCTTCAGCCGCTACCCGCTGCTGCATGCGGGTTCCGCTGAGCCCGTCGGCATCATTCACATCAAGGACCTGATCTTGGCGGACAAGGATGAGCCGGACTTGAATAGCATGGCCCGGCCTTTTTTGAATGTGCTCGAAACCCAACCGCTTGAGGCGCTGCTTGCCGAAATGCAACGCAAGCGGATTCACGTCGCCTTCGTCCGCAACAACGAAGGAGCTTGGACCGGCTTCCTTACGCTTGAAGACGTGATCGAAGAAATCATCGGCACGATTCGAGATGAATTCGAGGACGAAGAGCAGATTCACCTCTCGGATGTACTCGAAGAGCAGCACGTCCAGTTGGGGATCGAAGCCGACGATACGGTCGACGCCGTGCGGCAAGCCCTCTCGCGAATCAAGAGTTGGAAACTTCCGGTCAGCCGCGAGCAGATCATCAAGGCGGTTGGCGAACGCGAGCGGGCCGTCGAAACCTACCTTGGAAAAGGACTCGGGATGCCCCACGGACGTATCGTCGGCCTGCAGCAGCCCGTCGTCTTCTTCATCCGCTCAGAAAAGGGAATTCCCTACCGCGGCAATCACGAGCGATCCCAATTGCTGTTCCTGCTGCTAACCCCAGCCGGCCAGCCTCGCGTGCACCAGCGTCTACAGGCCGTCATCGCGACCATCATGGACGAGAGCGAATACATCCCCGACCATCTTCGTTCCGCAGAAACCCCAGCCGAAGTCGTCGACATCCTCCGCACCGGCGAACAAGCAACGCTGGACTAAAAGTGGGAATGCGGAATACTCTTCGAATGCCCCGTAGCCGTTAGGCGAGGCGAAGTGAATGTGCGGCTCAAACTAACTGCAAGGAATTTTTTTAAACGCAAACCGTGCAGTGATTTTTTTAAGCGCTAAGAGAAGAATAGGGTGGGTCGCATCTGCAAGGGAAACTCAACCAATTTAAACGATTCAAAGCGGTGCGCACCCACCTTAGCAGCTACTCTTTCTTGCCTTTGTTTTTTTCTCTTAGTGGCGATTAGTGGTTCCTTCTTTCCTTGGATTTCCATTAGCGTTGATTAGTGGTTCCCTCTTCCGTTTCTTCTTCCTTAGCGGCAATCAGCGGTTCCCCTCTTTCCCCTACAAGCACAAGTCGCTCGCCCTTGAGAAAGTAATCGCACTCTTCCAGCACAACGTAGCTTGAAGGCAACCGCGGCTGGAGCTCAGCCAAATGTTCGCGGGTAGTGACGATCAGCCCGCCGCTGAACAGCCGCGTGTATTCTTCCGGAGCCAATCGCGGCGTGGGCGACCAAGCTGCGGGCTTGTGAAATTCCTTAGCCTCCGTCGGCGCGTCCTGCAGCTCAATGAACGGTCGCTGGCCGTAGAACACCCAGCTCGATTCAAGGCATTTGTAAGCGGCGACACGCGCACTCGAATCGCCTTGGCGAATCCGGACAAACAGCGGCTCTGTTTGCCGCGTCGAATCGACAACAACCGTGCCCCAGCCAAACAGTAGCCCGCAAAATAGCACGCTCGCAGCCGCCACACCGACCAGCACTTCGCGTTTGAGCTTGGCTAGTTTACCGAACGCCAGCGCAGCGCTCGCGACCAGCGGCAGGGCAATCAGCACCAACTCCCAGTGCCCCGCAACATACTTTCGCGCGACGATCACCAGCGCAGCCGCAATCAAGCCACCGATGATCGGCAAGGTCCGAACCCCGCGGCGGAACCAAAGATCCAACTCTGCGTATCGTCCAGCCGCAAATCGCGTCAGGCTGGCTCACAGTAGCAAGGCAACCGCTGGATAACATGGCGTGATGTAACTCGGCAGCTTCGTCTGCACCAGGCTGAACAGAGCCAACTGCAGTCCCATCCAGCAAAGGAGCAGCAAACTGCCATCGCGCCGTTTGGCTGACATCCAGCGATCCGTATCGAGCACTACGGGCACCGCGAAAACGCTCCAAGGGAAGGTTCCAACCAGCAGCATTAGCGGATAGAACCACCAGCCACCCGAATGATTCTCGAAACTGGTCGTCGCCCGGCCCACATGCTCTTCGAGGAAGAAGCGCCGCAGGAATTCTCCTTCGGTTCGGTAACCGACCCAAAGGTACCAAGGCAAGGCAATCGCAAGGACAACCAGCAAACCGGTGACCCATCGCAGCTCGTTCAGTGCCCGCCAAAAATTCCGCGGGCCAAAGACTCGCCACAGCCACTCGAGCGTGCGGCGGAGACGACCGGGCGATTCCGAATCGGCCGACACTAGCGGCTGGTGATTCATCAGCAACAGATAGAGACCCATCACGCTCATCGGCAGCACCCAGCCGATCGGTCCCTTGGCCAGCACGGCCAAGCCCAGCAGCGCATTGATGGCAACCACTTTTTTGGTTTCTTGCGGGAAGCCGCTGAAGCTCGCCTCGTCCTCGGCCGAGTCAGCGGGGCGGAACGACAGCCAGACAAAGCAGCAGAGTCCAGCCGTCATAAAGAAGATCAGCGGGGCATCGGGAGTCGCCGCGCGCGAAGCGACTCCGAACATCAGCATCGTGGCGAGGATCAGCCCACTCCAAAATCCGGTTGCCCGGCCAAACAGCCGCACGCCCATCGACCAAGTCAGCAGCACGGTGCCAACACCCAAGAGCGCTGACCAAAACCGGGCCGCAAATTCATTGACGCCGAACATCCCGTAGGCGCTCATGATCAACCAGTAAAGAAGTGCCGGCTTTTGATGCCGCAGCTGGTCGTTGAAGATCGGCGTAACCCAGTCACCCCGCTCGAGCATTTCCGCCGCGCAGCCCGCGTTCCGGGGCTCGTCGCGATCCCAGAGTCGAGCTGAACCGAGGTTCAGAAAGAAGATGCTGCCGCTGAGCGCGACCAGTACCAGTGCCGGCGCAAAGCGGCCGGCAAAAAAGCGATCCATCTGCATCCCTGCATTGGAAGGAGTCGAAAGATATAAGGAACCCTGATTAGAATTCCCACCACCCCGAACCAACAAGAGCAGTTGGGGAAGGGGGAGGGTGGAGGTGCGAATCCGGAATTGCGAGAGCGGAAAAAGCGAAGCGGAACAGCGAACTCGCGATCGCTAGCAGACAAAAAGGCAAGGAAGAGGGTAAACACAGAGGCGCAGAGAACTCAGAGTGAAGAAGGGGACAAGGTAGTAAAAAGAAATTTGAATCAGCGTGGACTTGGCTAAACGATTCGGCTGCAGGCAGTCTGGACCAGATCTCTGCGCACTCTGTGTTTGCCTTCTACTTCGCCCGGAAGAGCGGGTGAATCCTCTCGCCTTAATCATTCCACCGGAAAATCTTGAGCGCGGTGAAGAAGCAGACCAGTCCCCAGACGGCGAGCACGGTCAACTCCAAACCTTGGCTCCAAATCGACTCGCCGCGGGTCATCACGCCTCGCAACGCATCATTCAGCGCCGTCAGCGGCAGCAGCTTGATGAACGGCTGGACGGCTGCCGGAAAATTGCTGCTGGAAAAGAAAACGCCCGAGAGCGTCCACATCGGAAGCATCACCAGATTCATCAGCCCCGACACGGTCTCAATCGTCCTCGCTCTCGAGGCAACCAGCAACCCGATCCCCGAGAACACAAACGCCCCGAGAATCACGAGGAAAAAGATCGCAAAGTAGCTGCCGTAAACCCGGACATCAAACAGCCACCGCGAGAAGATAATCAACAGTACGATTTCTGGCACCATGAAGAACAACCGGCTGGTCATGATCCCAAGCAGAAAATCACGCTTCCGCATCGGTGTGGCCATGAACCGCTTGAGCAGTTTTCTAATCCGCATGTCGACGATCGCAAAGCCAACACCCCACAGACCGCCACCCATCAATCCCATCCCGAGCAGCCCGGGAACAAGGAAATCGATGTAGCGACTTCCCGGCTCTGTCACCTCGACATCCTTCGTCGGCAGCGGGTCGGTCCGGCCTTTGGCGATCTGCAATTGGCGATCGACTACCGCTTTGACGTTCAGGCTGCCAGGCCGAGTCGGATCGTAGTGATAGTCAACGCTTTCGATCCCCGAACCATTGGCGACGAGATAGAACTCGCTTTGTCCGGCTCGCAAGCGTCGTTGACATTCTTCCTGCGAGACCACGGTCACCTTGACGTTGTCTGCCTGCTCGAGAATTTTCTGTACAGCGGCTGCCCCTGGACCATCAGCCAAATCGAGAGCCACGTTCTCCACGCGTTTGTTACGAAACGCACTGCCGAGCACGATCACCATCAGCAGGGGGAAGAAGTAGACCCAAAAGACGGCTTCCGGGCGGCGGGTGAATTCGCGCAGCCGCGTTTTGACGATCGTGAAGTAGGGAGTCCAAGCCGAGGTTTTTGCTTCGGTAGTCATCGGCGTCTCCTGCTGCGGGTCGGTGCGGGCGGGGCATCGGACGAATCAAACTTCCGCCCGGTAATTTTTACGAATACATCTTCGAGGCTGGCCGCGCGAGTCGTCAGGCTGGTCAGCGTCAGCCCCGCTTCGGCAACTCGCTTTACCAGTTCCGGCAGGACGACGTGCAGCTGGTCCACTCGCAAACGAAACAGCCCCTCCGTCCGTTCTGCTCCAGCCGCGAGCCCCAGTTGTTCGAGAACTTTCTCGAGCTTCGGGACCTGTTCATCCGAGACTGAGAATTCAACCACGTGTTCGGCTCCCAAAGTCCGAATCAATTCGCGCGGCGTGCCGAGGGCGATGATTTTCCCCTGGTCGAAGATCGCGACTCGATCGCACAGCCGTTCGGCTTCGTCCATATAATGCGTCGTCAACAGTACGGTCCGCCCCTGAGCTGTGAAGCTTTGGATAATCTCCCAAAGCTGGCGACGGCTGGAAGGGTCGAGCCCCGTGGTTGGCTCATCCAGGAAAATCAGGTCTGGCTCACCGACCAGCGCCGTGGCGACAGCCAGCCGCTGCTTCTGCCCGCCGGAAAGTTTTTTGACCCAGCTGTTCGCTTTTTCTTCCAGCGAAACGCGGGCCATCGCTTCCTGAGGGGTGATGCCGCGCGGATAAAAGCTGCGGAAGAGCGTCAACGTCTCGAGCACCGTTAACCGCTCGCTCAATTCCGTCTCCTGTAGCGAGACTCCAATCCGCTGTCGAATCTGCTCGGCGTCTTGTTTCCAGTTCATCCCGAGGATTTCGACTTCGCCGGCAGAGGCGTCGAGCAGTCCTTCGAGGATCTCGATCGTCGTCGTTTTGCCGGCTCCGTTGGGGCCGAGCACACCAAAGCACTCGCCACTGCCGATCTGCAGGTCGACACCGCGGACCGCCTCGACTGGCGGCTTGCCGGGATAAGTCTTCATCAATCCCCGGCAGGAGATCGCCCACTGTTGTTTTGTACTCACTTTTTAAATCCCTCTCGAACCGGACAGCGCAAAGTCCAAACGGCGGCCGCTCACGGAACGGCAATGGCTGCTTCAAAAAAACCAGCGCTGCGGAAGTTCCAATATCGAATAACCGACCGATTTTCGCGAGGGGTCGCGAGATTCTGGAGAGGCTTCTGGTTTTCCCTTTTGTCCGCTGGCCCCGTTCTGCTTGTGCAGACTATCTCAATGCCCGATAATCTAAGCATTCGAATTTCCTGCGCGGCGGTGACTTCCGCACGTCGCGC
>JBJTQD010000724.1:0-1947 GCA_046075445.1 Planctomycetota bacterium | reverse complement strand
GCAGGATGGAATGAAGAAACTCGTTTGGGTGCCGAAGGCAAGCAAACTCGGCGACAGTGCGAAGTCCAAGGCAGTTGGAACGACCGGCCCGGTCACTCAGACCGAGTTCTGGCAACAAGCATCCAAGCAATTGAATCAAGTCAAGCAGCGGGACCCGGAACTCGGAGCCCTGCCTCAAATCCGCTGGCTTGAGGCCGCAGCCACCAAGCAACTGGGAGGCTGGGAGGCTGCCGAGCCGATGCTGCAACAATTACTTCGAGACGATGAACTGCCGGCCCCACTGCGCAAGGTTGTGCAGCGCACTCTCAAGACTGAGACTCCTACGAACGTTCCGAATGTGGCTAACAGGATTGTTCGAGCTCCACTTCCACCAAACTTGGACGGCTTGCTCGATGACGAGGTTTGGCAGGCATGCAAGACCTCGAGTGAACCACATGTTGCGATTGAATCGGGCGATGAGGTTTGGTTGGCGTACGATGACGAATACCTTTATGTCGCTGTTAAATGTCGAAAATTGGCAGGGGTCGCCTATCGGCCGCTGGTTCGAGCGCGAGAGCGAGATGAACGACTGGACGATCAGGACCGCGTCATTCTGAATTTCGATCTTGATGGCGATGGCTATTGGCCTTTGAATCTTTCGATCGATTCCCGCGGAGCTTTGGCTGAAGGATGTGGTGCGACCTCGGTCTGGAATCCGACTTGGTATGTGGCCCAGCACGCGACGACCGAGAATTGGTCGGTCGAGGCGGCGATTCCGCTCTCTCAGTTTGGCGGCTTGCGGCCAGAGAGTGGCTTGAGATGGGGTTTTGGGGCGGAGCGTCGTGCTCCTTGGCAAGCCATTAACCTCTGGAACTCGGCAGCCACGCCGCAAGAAAACTCGGTACCGCTTCAGGTCCCTCTGGCCGGTGCCGATTTTCGCTGGTTAGAATTTGAATAATCTGACGTCCAGCCAAGTCATTTCCCGCTTGGCCAAAAGGGGCCTCGCGGCGGCTTTTCTTCGATTTGAGTTTGGGGAATTTACCGGTCAGGCGGACCTTCCGGGAAGGTTCTTTCCTACAATTAGGTCAAGGCTAAACCTGAATTGAGTTGCCGCGTAGTCGCGCCGAAAACTCAATAGCAGAACAGTAGCAGGCGCGACCAAGTCCACTAGCGGCATTGCGGCCAGTCTGCTCCCTCGACAACGCATCACTCCCCCAAGAACAAATTCATCCATGACCGAACGCAGCAAGTATCAGCAAAATATTATCCGCAACTATTACCAGAACCGGGATGCGATCGCCCTGCAGCGCGCTCAGGAGCTGATCACCGAACTCTATCTGTCAGAAGGTAAAAAGCGGCAAAAGCACTGGGACAGCATGGTCGGCCACTTGCAGAAACTGGGGGTCAAAGACGATGTGATCGCTCATCTGCGCAAGCAAGACGACCCGCAATTAGTGGCCCAGATTATCCAAAAGTTGGCGGGCTGATTTTTGATCCGCCTCGGGTAAACTCTTTGAGCAGACTTTTCGGCATCCAACCAGCTAAGTTCGCAGGGCTCAAGAGAGGAGTTCGTTTCGATGGAAAACCGCCAATTATCGAGTCTAGTCCGAGTTCTTCAGATTATCAGCGCGGCGATGATCATGGGGATTGTGGGCTTTGCCATCGTTACTCTGCTAATTGTCGACTGGGATAAGATTAACACCGAACTTTCGCCGCTGGGGATAATCGCCCTGATCGGACCGCTGGCTTCCTGTGCGGCTGCTTTTGTTCTTCCTGGAATTTTCTTCAAACAATCCGCGACTCAGTACGCGAGCGCCAATCCCAAATCCGAATTGCATTCACTGATGCAGGCCAGTGGACAAGCAGCGACGACAAGCTCGATCGTTGGCTCGGCCCTGGCTGAGGGTGGCGCGTTTATGGCGCTACTTATCTGGTTGGTCAGCAGTAATCTGTTTGGCCTGATCGGCG